>NZ_CDSBKO010000024.1:0-75903 GCF_977115655.1 Aquimarina sp. | reverse complement strand
GGTGAGCTTCGAGAGCCTCAGCTCCCTACTATTTTCGAACCCTGAGGTACTCGAAGGGTGAGCTTCGAGAGCCTCAGCTCCCTACTATTTTCGAACCCTGAGGTACTCGAAGGGTGAGCTTCGAGAGCCTCAGCTCCCTACTATTTTCGAACCCTGAGGTACTCGAAGGGTGAGCTTCGAGAGCCTCAGCTCCCTACTATTTTCGAACCCTGAGGTACTCGAAGGGTGAGCTTCGAGAGCCTCAGCTCCCTACTATTTTCGAACCCTGAGGTACTCGAAAGGGTGAAGAATGCGATTATAGCAGGTAGGAACACGAATGCAGTTGGTAGGAGTACAATTGTAGCGAGTAGGAATGCAACATTAGGGTTGAGGAATGCAACATTAGGGTGGAGGAACGCATAATTACCAAACCCTGAGGCTACTCGAAGGATAAAATACCAGAAAGTTGGACTTCGAGAACCTCAGTCCACAAAAATTATGATACTTCTGAAGGGTAAATCTGTAGAAATCTTCACTTATCACGAGGAAATTGTCAGCTATGTTATCGAAATCCTCAGCTATTGCGGGGAAATTGTTAACTATGTTGTTGAAAGAGTCATCTATCGTGGGGAAATTGTTGGCTATGCTGTCGAAAGAGTCAGCTAACACGAGGAAATTGTCAGCTATGTTATCGAAATCCTCAGCTAACACGAAGAAATTGTTAGCTATGCTGTCGAAAGAGTCAGCTAACACGGGGAAACCATTAACTATGTTGTCGAAAGAGTCAGCTAACACGAGGAAATTGTTAGCTATGTTGTCGAAAGCATCAGCTATCACGGGGAAATTGTTAACTATGTTGTCGAAATCCTCAGCTAACACGAAGAAATTGTTAGCTATGCTGTCGAAATGTGTCACAGGGAGCTTGTCGTAGTGTTGTCGAAATCTGAGGCTTTTGAAGAGTAAGGAACATATAGTGCAGGGCTTCGAGTACCTCAGCCCACTATAAAACTAACACGAACCCTGAGGTTACTTGAAGGGTAAGCTTATCGAATATCAGTAAAATCGAAGTGTTGGTAGTATTTACTAAAATATTTCTATTCTTTTTTATAAAAATAACCCCTGTATACGGATATCCGTAATCCTATTTCTAAAAAGCAATTTACTTTAGAGCTGTAAAAATTTATAGGTGCTTATGTTTTTAATAAGTAAGGGATATGGGTATCTTGGTAACTATATATTTGTTTTCTAAGTTGTTATAGAAACTAAATTAAAAACGATGGCTAACTTTTAAAACCTGAAAATTAACTAATGATTAAAGCCAAATTATTCGTTTTAGGAACAGAACGAGAATTATTATGGACAGATTTACAATATTATAGATTTTTAAATCATAAAACAGGGCGCTGTGGTTAAATTCCAATGGGAGGGCTTATTACTCTTGCCTTTATATCAGGTTATGATGATGACAGACTACTACGTTGGATGACCCATAGCCAAAAAGGCGAACTCTGTACATTAACAAAAGGTAAAATTATATTTTATCTAGGGGATTTTGATGGTATCATCCTTTTTGAATACAAATTTAATGATACAGCTTTAATCTATTGGAAAGAAAAATTTACTGCTGTAGGAGAAGAACCAATGATAATAACAATGACTATTTCTGCTGCCATACAAGAAGTAAAAGGAATAATTTTGGTAAAACCTTGGCAAGAAAGTTGGGTTAAACCAAGTGAACAAATACCTTATCAATCCACCGAAACATTAGATAATGAACCCAAAGTAATTGATTATTACATTACAGATTTGAATAATGAGCGTACTAACAAAATTTTGGCAGGTGACAAAATATTACTTAATATTCATAGTAAAAATATGATTGATGAATTGTTCAGTATTAAATTAAATAATCAAACAATAGATTTTAAATACAAAGGAGAAGTTTTAATAGATGATACCCTTAACAATTATAAAATAGGCAGTAATAATGAAAAAATAGAACTAGAAGCAATTAAACAGGAAGTATAAGATATGGGTAAAAATATTTTTAGACTAGAAATTGCTGGTATTACAAAAACTGCTGAATTAGAGGTTTTAGACGACTACCCTATTATTAGAATAACTAAACAAAAAACAAGAGAAACTGTAAAACAAAAAATTATAGGTTCTTATAGCGGAGGACTTCAATATGTTGATGTTGATTTGTATAAAGTTTTAGTTACGGATAATGAAGACGCTAGTTTCAAAATGGAATTTTCGGTTGCCCGTGATGCTGCTGCTGTAATACCAGGTAATGATAAAGGAAAAACAATGATCCTATCTAATATGTCTTTTGAACCCAAAAACGGTAAAATAAATCATTATTCAGGAAAGTATATGAGTGCATATCCAAAAAAGAATGATACACCCGCAATAAAATTAATGCAAAGCGGTTCTGAACAAATCCATGCCCAAGCTAGACCAGATGCATTACTTTTGGATTATAGATTTAAGGAAGATATTGCAAGAGGTGTTATGATTCATGTAGGTGGTAGTTATGATAATGAAAACTATGGTCATTCTATTTCAGCTTCTGAGGGATGTTTTGGTATTGTTAATGACAACAATTCACCAACAAACACTTCTGACCAATTAACCAAAAAAGTTATAAAGACTATCTGGGAGCGAGCTAAAAAAAGTAAGGCAAATCCTAATCATGTTAGAATAATAATAGAAAAGAGAGATGAAAATACTATCCCAAATAATGTCGTTTTTACCAAGAAATAGTATTCTATTTATTTTATTAATTATTACATCTTGTAGTGAGCAACTTGATTTTAATGAAGTGGCTTCTGGTAAATTAATTCCTAAAGGAGAGAATATTGTCTATAATAGAGAATCAATTAAAAAAATTGATAACAATACCATCTTTATAAAAAAGATTGAACGATATAATGAAGATTTGGATTTATTCGAAGTTGATATTTCAAAAGCAGAAAGCATATTAACGTATTCAAGAAAAGAGCTAGAGAATGATAGTGTCTTAATAGATTCTTATAAAATATCCAGAGATAGAACAAAAACAACTCTAGAGGATGGTTTTGTCATTGATAATGATGAAAAATATAAAATAATTTACAAAGTAAAAGATACTTTATTATGCTTAAAAGGACAGGATGTATTACTTCTAATAAAATCTTAAAATTAAAAGCAATAAATTACTGTGCAAAAAAAGAGGTAGTATTTACTAAAGGGTGTCTATTCTTTTTTATAAAAATAACCCCTCGATACGGATATCCGTAATCCTATTTCTAAAAAGTAATTTACTTTAGAGCTTTAAAAATTTATAGGTACTTATGTTTTTAATAATAAAGGGATATGGGTACCTTGGTAACTATATAATGGTGTTAATTTTAAAATGACATTAGAAGATTTAAAAACAAATATAAAATGGTGGGAATCCAAACGTTGGATTTTTAATATTGCGGTGGGACTTTTCGGGATATATGGAATTTATGATTTTCTAAGTACAATTAATTACGAATGGACAACCGAGGATACGATTGGAGTTATATTTTGGGGAATTGGTGCCAATATTTTCTATTCACTAGGATCCTTAATGGAACTTTTTGACTGGTATTATTTTAATAATAAAATCAAAATTACCCAAGGACTTAGATATTTACTTTTAATTGGTGGGATATTATTTAGTTGTTTTTGGACTCTCTGGAATACCATTATTTATTTTAAAACTAATTATTACTAAAAAGCAAGCCAAGCATAGCACTTCGTAGGCTAGATGGATTAAATTGTTAGTTATATTATCGAACCCCCTGAGGTATTCGAAGGGTGAAGAACGTGACTGTAGCAGGTAAGGAACACGAGTGCAGGTGGTAGGAGTTTTAGTGAACACTATTTGTCATTCCGTTGCAAAACGGAATCCATAGTTTATACTAAGACCCAAACAGAATAGATTCTGGTATTTTCACATTGTTATGTTAAGATTATTAATTGTCTGTCTTAGTCTTTTAAAGGTAGAGCTTCGAGTGCCTCAGCTCACTATAGAGTTAACACGAACCCTGAGGATCTCGAAGGGTGAAGTCCTGTAGAAAGCATCAGCTATTGTGGGGAAACCGCTAGTTATGTTGCTTGGTGAAAAATGTATAATGTTATTATATAATATCGAATTAAAGAATGGCAAGTATAGATAGAGCCGATTGGCACTATGGTAATGATTTTCCTGAAAATCTTCCTGAAGAAAACGGAGGAACTCATATCGGAATGTATTTAAATTGGGTAATTGATACTGAACTGATAGGAGAGTTTCATCTAGCAGAATCAAAAGACGGGATTGAAAAAGTGAAATCCGGCGAAATAACTGGACGAGATTTTTTGTTCGACTATTGTGACAGAAAATTCTGGAATGAAGATTTAAACGAAGTAGGGATTCAGTTTACAGAACACTACTATGAAACCAACAAGTATTTTAAAGATTATGTCAAAATTTTAGTGTTAGAATCGGAAAGTATTTATCAAGTCGAAGATAATAGAAAAAATTACGAGCTAATAAAACAAAGATTAGATAAAAGATTTAAAAAATGGAACACTAAAAAATATAAAAGATTTTGGAAGTTCTGGAAATAACCCCCAAAAACAATAAGCCTATAAACCTATCCTGATTTTTTGCTACCTTGTGCAACAGGTACAATGTATATACGTAATGTTTTCTATTGGTTGTACTTCGTATACACTGTTGTAACCCATAAAATCAAACCTAATGTATATTACTGTATGAGAATAATAATCTTACTATTGGTTTCATTACTAATATCTTGTAAAAACAATAAAGTAGACGAAAAAATAGCTGCACAAAAAATAGTACCGATTACAACTTCGTCAGAAAAGGCGAGAGAACATTTTGAAAAAGCAAGGTTTTTGGTTCAAAACGGAATAAACGCGAACCCTGTTGAACAATATAAAAAAGCTATTGAACTAGATGTTAAGTTTGTTAGGATGTACAACTTTATATCCATGTATTCTGGCAATGATTCTATAAAAAAACAAAACCACCAACTAGCAAAAAAATATAAACATTTGGTTTCTAAAGAAGAACAAATGTTGGTTGATGCGACAGAATTTAGGCTAAACAATCCTGATGATATATACGAAGCTAAATTGTTTGAGCTGGCAGAACTTAGTCTTTTAGATAAATATCTTTATCATAGTATATGTTTTTTGCTCTTTAGGAAAAATCCAAGCTTAGCTATTAAAGCAGGAAAAAAGTCGATTGAAATAGATAAGGATTATGGTTCTGGGTATAATATTTTAGGGTATGCTTATATAAATAATAACGAATTTGATAAAGCAAACAAAGCGTTTGACAACTTTATAAGGTGCGAACCTGAAAATGCTAACCCGTACGACTCAAAAGCGGATTTAATGCTAAGGCTGGGAAATTATGAAGAGGCTTTAAAATTAAAACAAAAGGCATACGAACTGGATAAATCTTTTGACTGGATTCCAGAAGAAGTAGCTGACATTAAAGCCAGGATAGATTCATTAAAAACAGGTAATTACTAAATTAGTACCAAGCTAAAAATTGACATATATAAACCCCTGCTCAACGATTCATATCCCCTTTTTTTGTTAGATTAATGTATGGGGGATATAATAATGACTGCGACTGCCTCCCCTTTTTTTTGAGAGCGCAAAGAAGAACTCTGTCTATAAGAGCCGTATCCATCAAAGGTTAGCTCTCTTTGGTTTATTACTATGTAAAAAAATGTTCTTTGAACTCGTTACTATTATAGTTAATAACCCACTATCAAGAAGATATTGGTTTCCTAACTTAAAAAGAAAAAATGAGGCTCTTAAAAAAAAATAAAAAACAAATCAATAAATTTGATCTATGGCTTATGATTTGGGTTTTAATACAACCTTATATTAATTAACAAACATAATTGCCGTTGGTTAGGATTAAACAAGACAGGTGAACCGTAATCGAAAGAATAAATTTCTGAAGGCTTTATTAATAATCATAGTACCTGTTTTGGGGTTAAAAACATACATCGAAATAGATAGGGTTATTTACGAAAATCGAATAGATAAAATGAATATACAGACCGACCGGTTTGAAAGCTTAATTGAACATAAAATGTTGAAAATGGATGGTTACGACATTCATTATTTCGTGTCAGGAAAAGAAAATAACGATGTGGTTGTGTTTTTGCACCCTGCATTTTCAGACCATAGGGCATTTGACCAGCAAGTAGATTATTTTTCAAAAAAATATCGGGTGATAACCATTGATTTTATCGGACATGGATTATCAAAGGCAAATAAATCAAAAGACAAAATAGATGCTTCCTCAAAACACATAGAAAAAATCCTTGAAATTGAAGGTTTTGACAAAGTTAACCTTGTTGGGGTTTCGATGGGGGCATTGATTGCTCAACATTTTGCACTTCAATATCCAGAAAAAACCCGGTCTCTTACAGCATTGGGTGGATACAACATCAATAAAAAAAATAAAGAAGTAGGCAAGGCTCAAAAATTTTCAAATTTTGGATTGGTTCTTAGGGCTATCTTTTCAATGAAATCATTTAGAAAGAAAACAGCTGAAATTACATGCAAGACAGAAAAAGGGCAGGCTTTGTTTTATGGGACATCCAGTCTTTACGAAAGAAAATCTTTTTTGGTAATGCAAGGACTTCAGAATGTAATAAAAGATAGGGAAATCAGAAAATTTATGTACCCAACTTTGATACTAACCGGAGAATATGATATTGATCTAGCAAAGAAAATGGCAAATGAATGGCATTTGGAGGCTGATAATAGTGAGTATTTTATGATTGAACATGCCGGACATTGTGCAAATATTGATACGCCATTAAAATTTAATGAATTAGTAGATGGGTTTATACAAAAAACGAATAATAACTAAGCCAATAATAAATATAAGCAAAGCGGGGCAATTTGGTAAATTTGAATATATAAAAGGATTTAATAAACAATATGGCGAAATCCCTCGAAATCCCGTGTTATGCATATTCGGGCCATTAGCTACAAGTTAAGAAGGTAGACATAAAAAATTCTTGGAAAATATCATGCAAAGACCTGCAAATAGTTTATAAAAAGTCATTTCGGATAAAATATCCAATGTCGTTTAGTTAAGAATTTAAACTATTGATTTAAAGTTTGTTAATCATGGATTCCAGCGCAGGATGGGGGAATCCATGATGGAAGTAAAGGGGTATTTTGTTTTTACAGACATTTAATCCTCAAAAAGATACAGCTTAACTAAACGACATTGGATATTTTATCCGAAAGAAACCAATTACCAACAATAGTACCCATTGTACAAGTCTGTAATTTCTTATAAAATGGTTTGTTTTAAGCCTCTTTATCGAGGCTTTCATTATCAGAGATATCTATGTTTTGATGATATAAAAAGCGGGCTAATTCTAAATGATCGATTTCCGTAACTTCTATCGCACAAAGTGTAATTGGTGTAAGATGTTCTTAAAAAAGATTTAAAACCTTCTTAGGTATTATCAAATTGATAATGTTCTCCTCTAACAGTAGAAATATCAAATGTTTTTTTAGCTATATCGATTCCGTAAAAAATAGTATATTTCATCTAAATAATTTTTATGAAGAGCAAAATCTATTGGAATCACCAACCTATAAACAAGTTTTAATGCCTAATGAATTGTCTGAATTTTGATAGAAAAAGGAGGGGGGAGGGGGGCGATTAACTCGTGATCTAGGTCACAATGGTATTAACGAACTTGATCTCCTTTTTTGTTCTTCTATTTCTGTGTAAATTTAACTAGATGCTAGCTTAGGATGAATTGCTATTAAAACCTGTTTTAGAGGAGGAAAGCCAAAAATAATTTAAAGTATATATAAAAATATGATATCGATGAAAATAAAGACCTTAAAAAATATAGATACAGAAATTATTTTAGAAGCTTTTAACACCTCTTTTTCAGACTATTTTATCCCTTTTCATTTAAGTTTGGAACAATTAAAGTCTAAAATAAAAGCAGATAAGATACATTTGGATTACTCTGTAGGAGTGTTTGAAAACAAAGAGCTTGTTGGTTTTATTCTGCATGGATTTGATATTGTAAATAATAAAAGAGTAATTTATAATGGAGGAACAGGTGTTGTTCCTCAAAAAAGAGGGTATGGGTTAACAAAACAAATGTATGATTTTATCCTCCCAAAATTAAGAGAACAAAAAATAAATTATTTGCTTTTAGAAGTAATTTCTAATAATATTCAGGCAATAAAATCTTACGAGAAATCAGGATATACTATGGAGAGAGAACTAAAATGTTTTAAAGGGGAAATACATCCAATAAATATAGTTAACTCTATAAAAATTAAAGAAATAAAAGAGTATAATTGGGAATTAATGCAGTCCTTTTGGGATATATTTCCTACTTGGCAGAACTCAAAAAATGTAGTGGATAAATTAATAGATGTTAACCGCTTAATTGGCGGGTATATAAACAATCAACTAGTAGGATATTTAATATATAATCCACAAAGTAAAAGAATACAACAAATAGCAGTAGATAAGGGTTTTAGAAGAAAAAAGGTTGCCTCGTCACTTGTAGCTTATGTAACCAAACAATTTGGACAAAATTTATCGATCATTAATGTAGATAAAAGAGCAAAGGAAACAGATCTGTTTTTATTGAATATTGGGTTTAAAAATAGCATCCATCAAATCGAAATGAAGTTGGAATTGAAGTGATTTAATTAGCTTTTCAAAAATAACTATGGATTTGTTTTTGAACAATGCTTTTGTAGCTATTGCTTCTAATTGCAATGGTTATGCAAAGTTTTGATCTACAGATGCTTTTGTCTTATTTTTTTGTGATAATCAGAATTGCTTTATTAATTTAGGAAAAGGATTATAAGGAAATAAAACACATACAAATGAAATATAAATTAGCACTTTTTATCTTTAGTTTTGGTTGTATTTGTTATGCTCAAAAAAGCAGTAATATTTCTACTATGGATTTTGTTCAAATCTTAAATGATAATAGAAAAGAAACTCTTTTTTATTACGAAAACAATTGGAAGGTTTTAAGAGATATGGCCATACAAAAAGGATACATAAAATCTTTTCAGATTCTGGAAACCGAAGCAGGTAAAAACCAACCATTTCATTTGATTCTTATTACCACTTATACGAATAAAGAACAGTATGAGAAAAGGGAAAATCGTTTTACAGAACTGATAGAAGCAAAAGGAGGTTTGGAGTTGCTGAATGATAAAAAGCCTAATGATTTTAGAAAAATAGTATTCAGCAAAGAGCACGTCGTTCATCTATATTAAAAAAGAAATTTTTATAGCATACACTTATGAGGGTAAATACAAAAATGCCAGAGGCTTTACGGCCTTATTATAATACAGAATTAACGCTGTATCAGGATCAATATAGAAAAGGGAACTTAAAAAAAGCTTGGGATCACCTGGAAAGAGCGCATGTGATAGGGCAAAAATATCCTTATGCGCACAGTTATGTACATTGGAAAATGCTTCAGTTTGGATTTAAAATAAAAAGCCCAAGGGAGGTTGTTGGGCAAATTCCAAGGTTACTAATAGGTGGGGTTAAATCTTTTGTGGGTAAAATACCGGTAGGAAATACCGGAGGGGCAAATATACCTCCCTTAAAACCTTTGCCGGTCAAAGAGGATATTCAGGAGATTTTTATAAAAGCAGGAGTATAAATGTAGGCAGGGTATAGTTTTAAGCTTTAAGAAAAAAAGTAGGGTGCCTGATTTAGGACACCCTACTTTTATGTATATAGATTATAGTACGTTTTTATTCTTGATTCTGAATATTTACCAGTTCTATTTCAAAAATCAGATCTGTATTAGGAGGGATTGGTCCGGCTCCTCTTTCACCATAAGCAAGGTGCGAAGGAATAAAAAGTACGGCTTTATCACCAACTTTCAATTTTTGTACTCCTTCTTTAAAACCAGGAATCATTTTGGCTTCTGGAGAGTAAGACATTGGCATAGGAGCATATCCTCTTGGATCTGCGGCTCTACGCTCATCAAAAGTGCCTAATTCTTTAGCTTTTTCAGCAATATTAGTGTCAAAGTTTTTACCATCGGCAAAGTATCCTGCATAATTAACGGTAACCATATCGGTTGGTTTGGGCTGTTCCCCGTCTCCTTGGTTAGTAAAAGCAATTTCAAGGCCACTTTCTAATTTTGTAGCAGTTGCTTTTAATTCATTAAACTTTGCGGCAATTTTTTCATTTCTTTCTTTTTCAGCTTTTTCTTTTTCAGCTTTTTCTTCTTCAAGAAGTTTTAGTTTGTTTGTAAAAGCAGTTTCTGTATCAAAAGCTTTTGCGTCATTACCCTTACGAATAATATTAACTTCTAACATTTTTATTTCTTCTTCTGGCTTATCTCTTGGTCCTGTTTTTACTACTCCGATACTATCTATAATATCCTGACCCAAAGTGATTTCTCCAAACACAGTATGTTTTCCATTTAACCATGGAGTTTCTTTTAATGTGATAAAAAATTGGCTACCATTGGTTCCGGGGCCAGAGTTTGCCATAGATAATATTCCTTTGGATTTATGAGAAAGTGAATCTACGATCTCGTCAGGAAATTTATATCCGGGATCACCGGTTCCGGTACCCAAAGGATCTCCTGTCTGGATCATGAAATCTTTGATAATTCTGTGAAATATAATTCCATTATAATATTTTTTTCCTTTATAAGTACTATCTACCATCGTATTGGTGCCTTCTGCCAGTGATATGAAGTTTGCCACTGTCATTGGGGTAAGATCATAATGTAGTTTTGCTACAGCAGTACCTTTGTTTGTTACGATTTCTGCATAAATACCATCTTGTAATTCTGGATATTTTTCATTGCAGCTACTAAAAACTAATGAAATTGTAGTTAGAAATAATAATAAATTTAATTTTTTCATTTTTGTTGGTGATTAATTTTCTGTTGTTGATTCTTTTGTAATTGTATTGAGTGTTACTTCTGTTATTAACGGAATATTTGTTCCAATCTTATGATCGTCTCCATAATATCCGTATGCTTGATATGAAGGAAATAAAAATGTAACCATTTCTCCTTGTTTCATAAGTTTTAATCCTTCACGAAGACCTAAAAAAAGTTCTTCTTTATCTATCCGGTATGTAATAGTATCCAGTTCTTGTTTGGTATAAATTATATTCCCTTTTAAATCTGTAATGTTGTAATTAAAAGTTACTTTGTCCCCAAATTTTGGTGTAATATTAGATATGGTATCTTTTTTTGTGTAGAAATACCAAAACCCTGTTTCTGAAGTGATATATTTATGAATTGTATCTTCAGTTATGATTTTTTGAATTATAGCTTCTTCTTTTGCTGCAAGTTCTTTATTTCTGTTAATAGATTCATTGATAAAGGAGCCTGATTTTATATTGACCGGTTTACGGGCTTCAGGCGTTTTGCAAGAAGATAATAAAAAAACAAGACAGATGGTGTGAAGGGCTAATCTCATTGATTCAGAACATTTTTATAAGATGGTAAGATACTAATAAATTTTTCAACAGTATCGTTTAAAGAAAGATAACTTCTTCCGCCAGCAGCGTTATGGTGACCTCCTCCTTCAAAATGATTTCTGGAAAATTCATTTACAGAAAAATCGCCTTTAGATCGTAGAGAAATTTTAATAATTCCTTCGCCTTTATTTTCAATAAAAATCAAAGCAAGTTTAATTCCTTCGATAGAGAGCCCGATATTAACAAATCCTTCGGTGTCTCCTTTTTTGAAATTGTGCTGGTCTAATTCTTTTTGCGATATGGTAATATATGCTGTTTTGTATTCTGGCAATACTTTCAAATTATTTAAAGCAACACCTTTTAGTTGAATTCTGGAAAGAGTATTGGTATCGTATATGTTTTCATGAATTTGAGTGTTGTCTGCACCATGATCTATTAAATCAGCAATAACCTTATGGGTAGTGCTGGTCGTGGACCTAAACCTAAAAGAGCCAGTGTCTGTCATAATACCCACATAGATACACGTAGCTATTTCTGGCGTGATTTTGTCCAGATCATTAAGCTTTTCTATAAAATGATATACCATTTGGCATGTCGAGCTCATACCTACATCACTATACATATATTTGGCATAGCTGTCGGGTTGTTGATGGTGATCGATCATAATAAAAGTACTTTCAGATCTTTCCAAAACATTTTCCAAATCTCCACTTCTGGACAGATGATTAAAATCTAATGTAAAAATAAGATCTGCATTGTCAATCATAGCATTGGCAATTTTTGTACTACCGTCATATTTTACTATAGAACTTTCGCCGGGCATCCACTTTAAAAACTCCGGATAGTCATTAGGAGTAATAACTGTTGTAGAATGCCCAATACTATTAAGATAATGACTCAATGCCAAACTGGAACCTATTGCATCTCCATCAGGGTTTTTGTGTGTTGTAATAATAATATTTTTTGCTGTAGACAACAGCTCTTTAATTTTATTTGTATCACTAGTGTTCATAGGTTGGCGAAGATACGATAAATAATATTTTGGTAATATTAGAAGCTTTAATTTTATAGGGTTATTAATGTAGAAAAAATGATGTATTTTTTTAAGCTGTTTCTTCTGTTTTTTTGCTCGACTGCTATAGTTTTTTGTCAGGAAGATTTAAAGAACGAAAAAGAGGATTTTGTTATTGCTTTTGGAAGTTGCAATAAACAAAACAGTCCTCAGCCTTTTTGGAATGAAATCTTAAAAAATAATCCGGATGTATTTATTTGGGGAGGCGATAATATCTATAGTGATACCGAGGATATGGATGTAATGAAAAATAATTATACTATACAAAATAGCAACCCGGATTATCAAAAGCTAAAAAAAAACGTTCCTGTTACAGGTACTTGGGATGACCATGATTATGGATTGAATGATGGGGGGGTAGAGTGGAACAAGAAAAAAGAAAGTCAGCAATTATTTTTAGATTTTTTAGAAGTACCTAAAAATGATCCTAAAAGAACCCGGGAAGGGATTTATAATTCTAAAATATTTGAAATTGAAAAGGGAAGTATTAAAATAATTGTTCTGGATACCAGATATTTTAGGTCTTCTTTGAAAAAAAGCAATATAGAAGGCAGGCGGTATGAGCCTCACCAAAATGAAGAAGGTACAATATTGGGAAAAAAACAATGGGAATGGTTGGAAAAGGAATTAGAATCTAATTATTCGGATTTTGTTATTATAGTAAGCAGTATACAATTTTTATCTTCAGAACATGGTTTTGAAACATGGGGTAATTTTCCGGGCGAGGTAGAACGCTTAAAGAGTATTTTGGTGGATAAAGGAGTGCGAAATGCTATTATACTTAGCGGGGACAGGCATGTCTCTGAGTTTTCTGTAGCCAAAGTAAAAGGACTTTCATATCCACTATTGGATTTTACATCCAGTGGTTTAACCCATTCTTATTCTAATTATAAAGGAGAGTCCAATAAATACAGAATCGGTAATGTAATCGCAGTTCCCAGTTTTGGAGTGCTAAAATTTGATTTGGATTCTTATATAGTAACCATGCAGGTTCGGGGTAAAAACAATGTAGTGCTACAAGAGTTTAAGAAACAATATTCTAAAAAATAAAAATATCTTTTTTGAAAAGAGAAAGTTTAATATAAGCATTGTTTTTTAAGCTTTTTTTGATGTACTGTAGGAATGCTTTTTTGTTTTTTTACCCATATATATGCTATGAGATGCAAAAAAGCACTTCGACAGATCAAAAAAACAACTATCTATAGAAAACAATTATTTTAAAAACACATAATAAATAGCAGATGATGTAGGAAACAGTTCTTTGTCTGCCGGAGTTATATTAATAGATGTTCTTTTTTCTTCTACATTTAGGTTTCCCAGAATATCCCATTCAAAATATTTGTTGTTACTCTCAAAAGATCCGTTCGGATTAATTTTAACAAGAATATTGTTTTTAGTATCCATTAGGTGATAATCATTGGTCATTATTGCAATTATATTATCTTCTGGATCCGTAATTTTAGTACGATCAATGATCTTGCCCACTATTTTTTTATTAATATGTATTTCACCTTTAGAATTAAGCGCAACATTTTTGTTTTCTATTTCATTTTTTATTTGAAAATCAGCCAGAATTAAATTTCCGTCTATATTTTTTAATGCAGTAAGAGGATAAAGATAATCAGGCATAGGATCTCCTTCTTGTAGCATAGCTTCTTTTTCTGGTTTTATATTCGAATAACGACCTTTGTACCCTCTGTTGTTTAATAGTTTTGTAATATCTTCAATATCCATATCTCTAAGCCTGCCTGTTATATAAGTGTTTTTGTAGGTAAAAATGGACATATACTTTTCGCCATTAATTGTTTCGGATAAATCTGTATAATAAGCCATATCTGGACTGGTTTGAGAAAAAAAAGGGAAAATAGTTATAATCTGAAGCGTTATTGCCATCCTAAAATTTTTCATGTGCTTCATGTTTTTAAAGATTATATATTTTAGTAAAAATACATATTTTTTTGGAGATACCTTGTATGCTTATTTCCTGTAATAATTCTTGTTTTTGACGCTTTTATATATATTTTTGCACAAAAATTAAAAAAACAGGGTTTTATAGCCTAAATAATAACTTATGGTGCTTTTAAGATAAGTGCCAGACAACAAAATACATACGATGACAACAAACAGAACTTTTACAATGCTTAAACCAGATGCGGTAAGAAAAGGATATATTGGTGGTATTCTTGATCAAATTACAGCTTCGGGATTTAGAATTGTAGCGATGAAATTAACACAACTTACTACAGATGATGCAAAAGCATTTTATGCAGTACACAGCGAGCGTCCTTTTTATGGGGAGTTGGTAGAGTATATGACCAGTGGTCCTATTGTAGCAGCTATTTTAGAGAAAGAAAATGCAGTAGAGGATTTTAGAACTTTGATAGGGGCTACCAATCCTGAAGATGCAGCAGAAGGAACTATTCGTAAAAAATATGCAACTTCAATTAGTGAAAATGCAGTACACGGTAGTGATAGTGATGAAAATGCTGCTATTGAAGGGGCTTTTCATTTTTCAGGAAGAGAGCAGTTCTAATACCAATCCGGATTAAATCATAAAAGAAGCCATTTGTATTTGTACAAATGGCTTCTTTTATGATAATAATATTTTCTTTTCTGCCTGTGCTTCAAAATAAAAATTGACCATAGCTGTTTTGGATTATACTTTTATACCAGATCTTGATCTGGTATAAAAGTATAATCCAAAATGTTATGCTAAACATAAAAAAATAAGGTTTTATTATGTTTTCAATCTTTAAGTTTCATTGCATAATTTGGGAAATGCCGTTGAATTAAGAATTTAAACTATTGATTTAAAATTTGTTAATGGTGTATTTTAGTTCCGTTCTTCAACGGGATAACAAATTGCCGGAATGACAAAATAACCAAAACACAATGCTTTCTGCTTATCATTCCAACGTAGGCTGGAATCCATGATGCAAGTATAGGGGTATTTTGCTTTTACAGATATTTAATCCTCAAAAAGATACAGCTTAACTTAATGACATTGATAACTTGGGTTAAAAATATAAATGCATTATATTTTTTCTTTTATATTTTTTGGAATACCGTCTTTATGAAGTAAAATACCTACTGTTTTCATTCTGAAATATGCTTCAGACATATATAAGTAGCCTTTTTGTGCTCCTTTGGTCCCCCAAGAGTTTTTTATTTTGTAGTAAGCTTTTCCTTTTTTGTCTGTTCCTTTTCCTACAATATGCATTAAATGATCGTCTGTGGTATTGTAATTTTCAAATTCTTTTTGTCGGGATTCAGGGGTGACATTTACTTCTTCTGTATATTCTTTAAAAATACCTGAGCCTTCTTTTTTATCGGTTAAAACAGCCAGGCCATGTTCTTGAGAAAACCCTGTTTCACTTACATCCCCATCCCAGGCAACAGTAAATCCTTGTTTTAGTGCGTGATCCACTACTTGTTGCAACTCGATAAGAGAGATATTGTGGTAGGTTCCGTTAGAAAAATTATCAGGAATTTCAAGAATAAAATCACTGCCGATAGGGTGGTGCGTAAAAGAAGTTAATGTAATATAATTTTCTGCTTCTATCCCAAGTTTTTTAGCAAATTGTATAGGGGTATACGTTTTACCTTCATAAGTAAAAGTATCTGGTCTTTTTCCTAAATAAATATCTAAAATAGCCTCATAACTTTTCCACCAGTTATCAGAAAGGATTTTATGGGTAACAGCATTATCAACCATATTGGTTAATAATGTAATTAATTCGCTATGATCATGTTTATCCTCAACGTTGCCAGAAAAACCTGTGTAAACCTTATTAGGAACAATCCCATGATTTTGTATGGATTTTATAACATCGTGGGATAGAGCTCCTTCGCTAAATTGAGCTTTGCCTTGTCTTAAGATATAATTTTTTGCTTTATCCAGGTAGGTGTTTCTAACTTGGTATAATTCGGATAAGTCATGGTTTCCCAGTCCTAAACGAGCAATTTCAGACTCTATATAAGAAGTGGTAGAAAAACTCCAACAAGTACCTGTTTTTCCTTGACTAAGTACCGGATTGCATTGCAGAAACGTTTGGTCTGTAATTGTATAATCCGGATGAATTTCTTGTGTGTATCCTATAAATAAACAAAATAGTAAGCAATTAATAAAGATAATTTTTTTCATTATAGTATGATAATTTGTGGGGTTGAAGATACGAGAAAATGAATTAAATTTAAAAACAGGGTTAAAAAATTATCATTTCTTTACCAAAATATTCTAAAACTTAGATTTGGGGTAATTCCTAACGAGAATATATCAGATTGGATAAACTCGTTATTAAGTGTATTAGTGGTTTTGTATTCTCTGTTTAATAAGTTTTTTTTGTTATACAGGTTTAATACAGATACGCCTATTCGATATTTCATTTTTGGGGTATTGCTAATTTTAAAATCATAAATAGCAGAAAAATCCAGTCTGTGGTATACAGGAAGATTATCACTGTTGATTTTATCAAATTCTAAAATTACAATTTCACCACTTTCATTTACTCGGGATATATTGGTAAAAGCCTTACCTGTATGCCATATCCAGCCTAAAGAGAATTGAAAATTACTGATCTTATAAAACTGAGACCATTTTACAGTATGTTCTATATTCCAATTTCCAGGAAAAGATTTATTATTGTTTATCCCTTCAAAGGTATTATTGGTATTTATATAGGAGTAACTTACCCAGGTTTTATAGTTTCTGAAATTCTTTTGCAAAAAAACATCAATTCCAAAAATCGTACTTTCCCCCTTGTGATATGTGTTATCTATAGGATTTATAAAACCTGCTGTAAGAGTTGTGATTCCTTCGATTTGTTTATAGTACCCTTCTATATCCAAGTACCATTTTTTTTTGTTATAACTACTTCCAAAGGTATATTGAGAGCTTTTTATTGTAGGAAAAGCATCATTGTTTGCTAATGTCCAGACTTGGTTTTCTAAAGACAAGTCACTGATTACAGATTCTTTAATTTGACTTGCAGTTTGACTTCTGTATTCTGTACTGACATTAATTTTCCAGTTTTTGGTAATATTTTTTTGAGCAAAAAGTCTTGGTTCTGTTAGGGTTTGATTAAGTTCTGAATAATAATTTGTTCTAATTCCGGCAGAAATATAAAAGTTATTTGGTTTCTCAAACTTATACTGGATATATCCAGCGTGTGTATTCAGAAATCGATCGTCTTGATCTAAAATCAATTCATAATCGGGTGTTGAAGTTACAAAAGCATATCGTATGGTATTGTTTGAAAATTGGTATCCGCCAGAAATATCATGATGGTTAGATATTTTATAGTAGATGTCAAACTCTGCTCCAAAATCTTTTACACTATTTTTTTTACTTTCTATTTCTGCTAACCCGTTATTGTTTTTGGTGATAAATTGATAGTTTAAAAGGTATTTTGTGTAATATCCGGATGTTTTGGTACTTAAGGTGCTATTATATGTGTGATTCCAATTAATACTATATCCTTCATTTTGGGTTATCAGATCATCGTTAAAAGAGGTGGTGGTATCTTTTTGTTTAAAATCTAAGTCATTTTTACTGTAAATAGAATTTATTTCAATTTTATTATTGTTTGATGGTTTTATGATTATGTTAGTATTATAATCTGTATAGAAAAAATTATTTCTTTCATTATCTACATAAGGTGCTTCGGCAATTTTTGTATTCTGAAAAACACGTTTGGATAACTGTTTGTAAGTGATAGTTTCTAGAACATCTGTATAAGATCTTCTTCCGGATACTTGAAACGATATTTTATTTTGCAGGATAGGGATATGAGCTACCATATCGGCATTAATCATATTAAAACCAGCTCCGCCTGTAATTTTTTTTGCAATTTTATTTTCGGATTTGATGTCTATAACTCCCGCAATTCGATCCCCGTATTTAGCATTAATACCACTTTTGTAAAAACTAACTTCCTTTGCTACATAGGGGTTAAAGGCAGATAGCATGCCAAAAAGATGCCCTTGATGATACGTTTTTATGCCGTTCCATAGAACTAAATTTTGGTTAGGAGCACTTCCCCGAACATATATTCCAGAGGCTGTTTCAAAAGGATTGTTAACCCCGGGGGTTAATTGTATGCTCTGCAAAATGTCTGGCTCTGTTCTGCCGGGCAAAATCTCGACATTATTCAAATCAATATGAATTATTTTTTTGTTTTGGGTAATACCTTTGGTTAGATACTCTTGGATAAAGACCTCATCCAGGACTTCTTCTTTTAGTAAACTAAGATATATGGTATCACATTTTTTATTTAAAAATGATTTGGTATTTAATACTTTTTGTCGAAATCCGGGAGCACTAATTAAAATAACGGAATTGTTTGGAACTTTTTGGGTTTCAAAATACCCTTTTTCGTTAGTAACAGTATTAGTTCGATTTGCTTTAAAAAATACACCAATATTCGGGATTGGTTTTTTTTCTTCGTCCAAAATATATCCACAAACAAATATGGTATCTTTTTTTTGTAAAGGGCTAATAGTAACAAAATTGGCTCCTGTTATTTTGAAATTTAGCTCAGTTTGTTTTTGTAGCTCAGAAATTACGTTTTCTAACGAAAGCTGAGGGTTTATATGGATTGATATTTTTTTGTTATTTATTAAGGCATCGATATAAGAAAACTTAATAGAATATAGCTGTTCAATTATAGGGATAGCATCATGTAATAATTTATTATTGATATGAGTACTTGTTGCCTCTTTTTGAGAAAAGACAGAAATGCTAAATAAAAAAAGATATACCCATAAAAGTTTTATCATTTCCCTTAATTATTCTAATACCACAGTCTTGCCATCTTTCGATATACTATACTCCATGCCTAAGGTACTAAAAACTGTTTTAAGGGCGATATCTTTATTGTTGTTAGGAAAAGTTCCTGTATATACAGTTTCTAAATCTATGTCAATTGTTTTTATTTGTAAATTATATTGTTCTTCAAGCTCTTTAAAGACATATTTAAGAGGGATGCTTTTAAAAGAACTGGTATTAGAAAGCCAAGAAGGGGTAGTGTCTATAAAATCCCAACTTTTTGGTTGGGTGTTTTTTATATTTCGGTATCCTTTTCCTGCGGTGAGTATTTTTTCATTTTTTTGATGAGTTATACTAACCTTTCCTTCGTAGCATGTAATTTCAAAAAAATCATTTTGGGATTGCACATTAAATTGTGTTCCTAATACAGAGATTTTTCCGTTATCTGTGTTTACAGTAAATTTGCTTCCTTTTTTTACTATAAAAAAAGCTTCTCCTTTCAATGTCAATGTTCTGTTTTCTTTCCATTTCTTTTCATTGAAGCTAGCAGTGGATTTAGCATTTAAAACCATCTCAGAGCCATCTGGTAAAGTTATAGCTAATTGTTCTCCATAATTGGAGTGAAAAGATGTATTGGGGTTAAATAAAAATATTCCTAAAATAATTGCAATAGAAGCAGCTACTGCAAAGTAAGGCCAAAATTTAACCATCAATCCAGATTTGTTTTTGATCCTGTTTTGTTGCTTGGACTTTAAGCCAGAAAGTTCTTTTTCTACATCATAATCTTTTAAATCTAAAGCTTCTATACCAGCCATCATTTTTGCATAATGGTTGTATTCTGGATGTAACTTAAACTCTTGAAGTTCTTCCTCAGAGAGTTCTTTGTTAATCCATCTGGATAAGAATATATCATCTTTTTTATCGTCTAGCATAACTTTGATATATATATGTGAACGTTCTATTTAATAAATACCCTACTTTTTAATAATTTTAATACACCGTAAAAAACTTAACTTCTTTTTATATCAAAATCGAAGATACTTTTTTATATATCATTTCCTATTTTGTTTCGTAAAGATAATAATGCTTTATGCATAAGCTTTTCTATTGCTTTAACAGAAACACCAGATAATTCTGCTATTTCTTTATATGTTTTTTTGTCGATCCTATTTAAAAGAAAAACCTCTCTTTGCCTTTCTGATAAATCGGCAATGGCGTTTTTAAGTTTTTCTAAGTATTCTTGTTCTAAAAGTATAAACTCTGGAGATTCATTATTAACATCTCTTGAGCAATGTGTAATATAATCTTTGTATTTAAACCTAACTTTTTGATGTCTGGTATTACTAATGCCAATATTAGTTGCTATAGTGTAAATATAGCTTTTTGCTTTGTCCAGGGGTACCTTAGAGCAATTGTCCCATAGTTTAATAAATGCATCTTGAACAATATCCTCAGCCAGATCCAAGTCTCCAAATTTGTAATAAATATAATTTCTCAAAAGTTTAGAATTGCTTTTGAAAAATTGGTCAAAAACTTTTTGATTGCACGTAGAGTTTTTATTGTTGGGCATTAGGAGTATAAAAATGTATTACCAAACATAAATTATTTTTTTATGCTATCAAAGAAATAAAAGATAAAGTAAAGGGTAGGGTATTTTTTTAAAGAACCGTTTTGTTTATAAGAAGCGGACATGCTCTGGATTTTTAAAAAAAATATATTAGGTAATTTGGACTCATAATAAAAAAATAATTAGTTAGGTTAGATTAATTAGGTTAGTTCCCTGAAAGTATGGCCATGCTTTTGGGGAATTTTTATTTGGAGTATTTTATCTTGAAAAAAGGGCGAGATTTTTATCCCGCCCCAATTATCATTTATTTTAAAGTTTTAATTAATTCAAATCCCAAAATAATTTAGTTTCAGGAAGATCACCACCAATTGCACCAGATGCAGCTTTCCAGTTTGTCGGATTTAAAGTTTGCTCAAGAACAGGATATGTGTATCTGTTAGGGAAACCTGATTTAGCTCCATCAGGAATTGCTAATATTGGATAATCTAAAAGTCGGATTGAAGTCCAGGCTTCTAGCCCTCGATTAAAAAGCGCTATCCATTTTTGATTACCTATTGCTTCTTTCCAAGGAGTAGTTGCAGTACTGTTGGCAATAACTGTATTGTAATCAACCGTTGGTTGCAGAAGATATGTTGAAGCATCAGCGTTTGTGCCACCCCAATTTACAATAGATGCAATGATGCCTGCATCATAATGTTCTTTGATAGTACCACCAACTGCAAAGTTTCTTGCTGCTGCTTCGGCTAATAAAAATTCTACTTCTGCATAATCCAAAATTACACCTGGAGCTGTTGCTGCCTCTATCTGTGGCGATACATGAGAATGTGAATCAAAGTCAGAGGTTAAACCAATACCTCCTCCTATATATGTACCTGTTGCAGGTACTTTTAAGAAATACAAAGGTCTTCTGGGATCATTAAGGGTGTTCATCATATCAATAATTGTAGCAGCTGCAACAAAATCACTTCTTCCACTTAGAACTAAATTATTATGGATAGGGTTTATATTTGGAGCAGATGATAGATATTTGAAATAAGCATTATCTGCAGAGCTGGTAAATACTCCGGTAGCTACAGCTTCTTCTACCGTGCTTTTAGCAAATGTATTATCTGTGTCAGATAATAAAATCCCCATTCTTAGTTTTAAAGAAGCAGCAAATTTTTTCCATAAAGTTGTATTTCCTTCATAGATGTTGTCTGCAATTCCAAAACTCCCTTTGCTAAGATCCAAGGCATTTATAGCTATTGTTAATCTATTGATTAGATCTTTATAAACCGTTTTGCCATCATCATACACAGGGAGAAGGTTATCAATATCTAAGGCTTTTGTATAAGGAATGTTTCCAAAAGTTTCTACTAGTATACTGTAGGTGTAGATAGTTAAAATTTCTATTATTTGTAGCTTGTTGGATTTAACATCAATGTCAGGTTTTAAAACATATTTGGTGTCATTTATGACTTTACTAGCTTCATTTAGGTCTTTTAAAACATCTTTATAAAGGAAACTCCAGTGATTATCAGGAATAGATCTGGTTATTTGATCATATTGACTCTCTTGTAGATATGTCGTTTCTTGTAAGTATTGAGACCAAAGTTTAGTGTTGTTATTATTTACATTAAGGGTGACTATTTGATCAACAAGACTTTTTTGTGCACTAGTAAATAAGGTTTCTCCCGGAACAGAAGAAGGATCTTTAATATTCTCGTTCAAACTTTCTATATTGTCAGAGCAAGATGCTATAATTACTGCTGTAATTAGTATTAATATTTTTTTCATTTCGATTTTTTTTAGAATTGTAATTTTAGATTGAAGCCAAAATCCCTTGTTGTAGGTAATGATCCTGTAGAATACCCTTGTAGGTTACCAGAACCTAAACCTCCTTCAGGATCTTCATGAGGGATGTTTTTGTCTATTATCCATAAATTAGATCCTATTGCACTTACAGAAATATCATTTAAAAATGTACGGTCAACTATTTTTTTAGGGAAAGTATATGTTAGTGAAACTTCGCGTAGTTTTACATAGCTGGCATCGTATACAAAAGCCGAATCAGGAAAGCCTCCATCCGACCCAAAAGGAGTGTATCCATTAGCATCTACTCTTGTTGTATTTACAGCGCCATTAGAAGTAACACCAGGGTTAATTAATCCACCACCATCTGCTAAAGTATTCCTTACTGGATTACCCAAATCATTAATAAAAGATGTTTCAGCGTACAAACCAGTACCTAAACCATAGTATTGATCCAAAGCAAAAATGTCTCCTCCTTTTTGGATGTCAATTAAAAAACTGAAAGTTAGGTTCTTGTAATAAAATTTATTTGAAATACCCATTAGCCAATCTGGATTTGTATCACCAATTATATTGTTAGATGCAGGAGTTTTTTCATAATGTCCGTCAGCATTTACAATTCTCTGACCATTTAAATAAGTGTAATCCGTACCGTAAATGACACCATACGGTTGGTCTATAGTTGCATTTATTGTAATCCCCCCTTGAAAAGAACCTAATTGTAAGTTTTCTATACCGTCTTCTAAAGAAATTACTTTATTTTCATTTTTAGACCAGTTTACATTTACATTCCAAGAGAAGTTATCGGTCTTTACAGGGGTTCCATTTATAGATAATTCAATCCCTTTATTTTCAATTTTTCCTGCATTCAGGATTTTGGATATAAAACCAGTTGCTCTACTAACAGGTACTCCAAAAATTTGATCAACAGAGTTGTTTACATAATATGCAACATCAAATCCTAGTCTGTTTTTTAAAAGTTTCATTTCCAACCCAAATTCGGTACTAGTAGTACTTTCTGGTTTTAGATTGGGATTCTTTTTTGTGTCTCCAACAGAGGTGCTAGCACTTCCTATAGGAGTATTTACATTGTAACTGTCATATAAAAAGTCAAAAGGAGCACTGTTTCCAACTTCAGCATAATTAGCCCTTATTTTACCAAATGAGATAAAATCGGCATTAATAAGATTAGAAAAAACAAAACTACCAGCAATAGAAGGGTAATAGAAAGTACTATTTCCTTTTGGTAAAGTAGAAGAATGATCTCTTCTTATGGTACCATCTAAAAATAACATGTTTTTGTATCCTATAGACATACTAGCGTAAATACCATCTACTCCAATTTTTTCATCTATTTCTTCAGGCAAGGGAAGTGGCCCCACACTGTTTTGTAAAGAATATAATTTAGGAACACTAAGACCTCCGCTTGTAGAAGCATAGATAGACTGAATATGGTTTCTTCTTATGTTAGTTCCTAAAATTCCTTTGACATTAAATTGATCATTTAAATCTTTATCAAAATTAAACATCAAATCATAGTTGGTTTCTGTGTTTTGAATATTCTTTCTACCATAGCCAGAAGATACATTTCCTCGGTTATCCACGGTTCCTCCTCCTGGATTAACCCCAAAAGAAGTAGCGACACTACCATTTGCTCTTCGTTCTTCTTGTAGTTCAGAATAGGTGTCGGTAGCAACTCTACCGGTAATGTTAAACCAATCTGCTATCACATAATTCAGAGAAACATTTCCTAAAAAACGATTTCTGGTATCGTTTTGATAGTTTTCATATCGTGTCCAATATGGGTTGTCCCAATAAATAGGAAGAGATCCAGCTTCTATACTAGCAGGGTTCCAGGTAACGTTTCGTCCCGTAGCAAAATAGATATCTTTTTGCTGTTGTATATCTACATTGGTTTGCCACCATTGTTTAAAATTAGATATTATATTATCATTATAACCGGTTGAGTTACGCCCTAAACCATCTGTTTTGATATAATTAGCGTATCCGGTAGCGGTTAATTTATCTGTAAGTTTAAAGTTACCACTCATAGAAAAATTATTTCTTTTAATAGAGCTGTTAGGTAACAGACCCGTTTGGTCAAATTGAGTATAGTTTAAACGAAAAGAACCTTCTTTAAATCCTTTGTCCAAAGATACAGAGTTGGTAATAGTAACAGGGGTCTCAAAAAAGGTAATAGGACCATTTTTAGCATTAACCCATGGTGTAGCTGTTTTGTAATTAGGAGAGTCCGGATCAAAAGCATCCCATTGGTATACGAGTATGTTAGGATTAAAAGCAGGACCATAAGAAGCATCACCTCTATGACGAACAGTTAGATCATTAGCAGTACCATCTTCATTAATATCTCTTTGGTAAAAACTTGGGTCATAACCACCACCATATTGCGTTTGATATTTAGCAAAGGTGCTTTTATCAACAGACCCAAATGTTATCCCCGAATTAATTGTAATTCCAATTCCTTTGGTCTTGCCACCTTTTTTGGTAGTAATCATAATAACTCCATTGGCAGCTCTGGAGCCATAAAGAGCAGATGCTGCTGCACCTTTTAGTACATTTATAGATTCAATATCCTCAGGATTAATGTCAGAAGCGGCATTTCCATAATCATATTGTCCTCCCCGTGCTTGTCCTTGAATTTTTGAGTTAGTATTTGTATTGTTAATAGGAACTCCATCAATAACAAACAATGCCTGGTTACTTCCTGTAAGAGATGCATTTCCTCTAATAACAACATTAGTAGATCCTCCCAAATTATTATTCCTCTTTATTTGTACACCAGATGCTTTACCAGATAAAGAATTTACGAAGTTTGCAGTTTTTACCGTATTTAAATCTTCTCCGCTAACTTCTTGAGTAGAATATCCTAAAGACTTTTTGTCTCTCGAAATACCAAGGGCTGTGACAACTATTTCGTCTAATTGCGAGGCTGTAACTTCTAATTGTACATCGATTGTTTTTTGCGCTCCAACTGTAATTTCTTTATCGGCAAAACCAAGATAAGTAAATAAAAGAGTGTTTCCCGGCGTTACTTGCAGAGAATAAATTCCGTCAAAATCTGTTTGAGTACCATTATTACTTCCTTTTACGATAATATTTACCCCGGGCAGAGGCATACCTTCATTATCTGTAACCTTTCCGGTTACTGTACTTTCTTGTGCAAATGAAAATTGTGTCACTAATACTGACAAGAGTACTATCAAATTTTTTGTTAATAATTTCATTATTTATGTTGATTTGTTGTTAACTACGGAAAAAGTATTAAGAAAATTGTCGTTATAATATTAAATATGTTTTTTTTAACAAAAAAATAACTTAATGTTTGTAAAGATTTTTTTGAAGACGACTAAGAAAAACTGTTTTGTTTTTTCAATACTTTCGGGATTTCATTATTTTGACAGTGTTTTTGCATGAAATAGATTAATAGATAATACAGATTTTAACTTTGTTATATTGATTTTAAGCTTTTAGCACAAAAATATAAGTGTTAAAAAAATTATGATTTAATATTGCTTAATTGAATAAAAGAAAAACTGTTTTTGTAATTCTTAAACATAATCATTATATAGAAAGGGCGGATTATTTTGGTTAATATAAAAAAGAAAATTTAGTATCCCTATACAAGTGTTTTATCTTGAAATATGGGGTAAAAAGAAATGATTTTGGCAGATGGCTTCGTTCAAGAATTGAATTAATTATATATTTAGGGATTTTTGAGAGATTTAGTTTAAAAACAAAGATCTTGAATTGTTTCTTTGTACAGTTAAATAGGAAAAAAGAATGTTGTTTTATAGATTTATATATCTTAATATAGGTTTTTATAAAAAGAAAAGGTAGGGGAAGATATATTGTTAAGCGTTACATACAAAAGAAGATAAAGTTACATTGAATAATTTGAGAATATATCATAATGGATTATTACTAATATTTTTATTAGCAGTATGCTCATGTGTAAATGATGATAGTTTTTTTTCGGTTGATAGCGATAATAAAAAAATAACATCAACTATAGCTATGATGACAGTTTTTAACGATTTAAAAACTAAAGATTTAGGACTAAGTGAAAGAGATATATGCTTTTCTTTTAAATACCCTCTTGTATTAGGGTATAATAATGATTCTACAATACAGATTAATAATTTTGAAGGCCTGCTAAGCGCTATTGCTAATCAGAACAGAAATTTTTATTTAACAGGATTACAATTTCCTGTACAAGTTGCTTATCAAAACAAGGACGTTTTATCTGTTATAGAAAAGGAAGAGGATTTTATTACGGTTCTTAAGGAATGTCAAATACCAACATTTAGAAATGAAATAGATACTTTATTTAAACAATGTTTTAAATTTAGTTACCCTGTTCTTTTAAAAGATAAGAATAATAAAGATACTATTGTTGATAATGAAAATAGTTTTGATCGTTTTCTACAGGATAATGGAAACGAATATCAACCAGATTTTAAATTCCCTGTAGAAGTGTTGGTTGCTCCTAAGTTTACTGCTACAAAAGTGTCGTCATATTATGAATTTTATGAAATAATAAATAATTGTATTGGATGTCCTGATACAAAATTTCAAATAGAGTCATTAGCAAATAATAGATATAGATTTGTTCTTAATTTTGAGGTTAAGGATGGATATCGATTGTTCTTTATAATTAATGAAAAAATTCATGGCGAAATTATTGATGGTAATCCCTTTGAGAAACTATTAGCTCCGGGAGATTATGATATATGTATCAAAGCAATAACACCAGATTGTTTGAATGGTAAAGAATTTTGTAAAAAACTTAAAGTTGAGCCTGCTTGCCCTGAGATAATAATTGACTATGAAGAGATTTCTCCTCAACATACTACTTATCGTTTTACTCCCAGAGTTACAATGTTAAATGAGGATGTTACTGTGAGTTGGTATCTAAATAATACTTTTGTTAAGGACGAGTTACTTAGTGTAGGGTATGTTGATATAGAATTAGATCAAGGAACAAATACGGTTTGTGCAGATTTGAAAACAGAAAATTGTCCTGACGGGGTACGATCTTGCGCAGAGGTTATACTACGATAAATCAGGTCTATCTAAGTACCAATTTAGTAATTAAATTTTTTTCTAATTCTTCATTAAGGTTGTCAATTATTTTTTGCTTTCCATAGCTTAATTCTTCTCTTAGTACAGACGAAGTGAGTTCAACATATAAAGTCTCTCGTTCAAACTTAATGTTATGTGTGTATTTTGTTATGGCAGGCCCCATTACCTTTTCCCATACATCACGTGCAGCTACTTTGTCTAACCCTTTTTGAAGGTTGTTGTCTGAAACAAAATTTTTGAGAACCTCTCCCAAACTTTGGTGTTCTTGATGACGTTTTGCCATTATAATTTAATCTTTTTATGTCGCTCATAAAAGTAAACATTTCCAGCTTCATTTTTAACAGCGATATAGTTTTCTTTTGCAGATATGATCGTTTCTTTCCATGTCGACAGTGTGGTTTTATAATATAATCTAAGGCTGTCATCTTCAATTTTTAAAGTAAAAAATTCATAGTCATTATTAGCAGTAAAGCTTCCATCCAGTTTTGGTTGCACTTTTTTTCGAATACCTGTGGAGTCTTTGATTTTAAAAAAATCAATGCTTTGGTTGAATTTATACTCTTTTTTGCTTCCATCGGATAATATTACTTTTTTTATTTCCCAATATCCATTTAAGTATTGGATTTGGTCTTTAGGGTTATTCTTTCTGCAAGAAATAAAGAACAATATCAACGTAATAAATAGTAAAAATCGATACATATTTTGTGAACTGTTTTTTTTAATTGTTTTATAACCGGATAATTTTATAAGATTGGGATATTTTTTTAATTACATTTTCTGTTCTGTCTGCATGTGTATCGCTAATAAATAGTTGTCCAAAATTTTGATCGTCTACCAATTTTATAATATGTTCTACCCTTTTTTCGTCAAGTTTGTCAAAAATATCATCAAGCAAAAGAATTGGGTTTGTTTTGCTATATTGTTTTATACAATCAAATTGAGCCAGTTTTAAAGCAATGAGAAATGATTTTTGTTGTCCCTGGCTACCAAATTTTTTAATAGGAAACCCTTCTATCTCTAAAGACAGGTCATCTTTATGGATTCCTGAACTTGTATATTGCAAAGCTCTGTCTTTAGAAATGTTTTGTTCTAAAAGGGATAGTAAATCATATTCAGACAATCTACTTTGGTAAGAAAGGGATACTTTTTCCTGACCAGAGCTTATAGCCAGATACCTCTTTATAAAAATGGGTATAAAGGTGTCTAAAAAAGCTGTTCTTTTTTTATAAATACTACTGCCATGCTCATGCAGTTGTTGGTTGTAAATTTCAAGAGTTGTGGGGTCAAAGGTGCTATTGACGGCAAAATATTTTAATAAAGAATTACGCTGAGATAGTATTTTTGAATACTTTAATAACGAGTTTAAATACAAAGGATCGCTTTGAGAAATTACCCCGTCTATAAATTTACGCCGTGTATCACTACCCTCTGTAATCAAGTCCCTGTCTGCCGGAGAAATAATTACTAATGGCAAAAAACCAATATGTTCACTAAAAGTATCATAAGCTTTTCCATTACGTTTAATTACCTTTTTTTGTCCTCTTTTGGCACTTACAACAACTTTTTCCTCTCTTTCTTCTTTCGTATAAAACCCGTCGATAACAAAAAAATCAGCATTATGATTTATGTTTTGACTAGTAATAGGATTAAAATAACTTTTTCCAAAAGACAGGTGATAAATAGCATCCAGAATATTCGTTTTTCCAACACCATTATGACCAACAAAACAGTTTATCTTATCATCAAATTCAAAATTGATGGCGTCAAAATTCTTATAATTAAGTAAAGAAAGAGATTTTAAAATCATAAAACACTGATGGTCAATAGGTCTTTGTTTTGGTGGAATCCGTAATTAATTCACGCAAATTATTGAAAAATAACAAATATTTTCCCTTTTAATTATGAATAAAAATTTTATTTTTGCCGTTCATTAAAGAAAATTTATGGCAACTTACAAGAAACGAGGACACAAACCTAAAAATAAAGCTGAAGAAGTTGAGCAAATCGAAGATAAATCAACAACCGCAGAGGTATTTAACACCCTGGACGAGGGAGCTTCTAAAACCGAAGAGTGGGTTGCAGCTAACCAAAAATATATACTGGGCGCAGTAGGAATAATAGCTATTGTTGTATTAGGATATCTTGGGTTTCAAAAATTTATCCAGGAACCAAAAGAACAAGAGGCTGCTAACGAGATGTTTAAAGCACAACAGTATTTTGATAATGCAGTTAATGGAGACTCTACAGTTAGGGATTCGTTATACACCTTAGCTCTTAATGGAGGAGAAGGTAAATATGGTTTCTTAGAAATTATTGAAAATTATGGAAGTACAAATGCAGCTAATTTAGCAAACTACTATGCAGGTTTTTCATACTTAAACATGAAAAAATACCAGGAAGCAATTAATTATCTGGATGATTTTAAAAGTGAAGATGAAATACTGGCACCTTTAGCTCTTGGTGGGATTGGAGATGCATTCTCTCAATTAGATCAAGTAGAAGAAGCATTAGGGTATTATGAAAAAGCAGTAAAAATAAAATCCAATGATTTTACAACACCAAAGTTTTTATTAAAAGCTGCAGTAACCGCAATATCTCTTAATAAACCAGAAATCGCGATCACATATCTGGAAAGAATTAAAGAAGAGTTTCCTAAAAGTGTAGAAGCTAATCAGGTTGATGTTCATCTGGGACAAGCGCAAACAATGAAATAGTTTGTTTTTTTAAACTGAATATGGCGACAGAAAATAAAAATTTATCAGAATATGATAAAACAATAATCCCAAATGCGAAAAACTTTCGATTTGGGATTGTTGTTTCAGAATGGAACGAACAAATCACTCAAGGGTTGTTTCAAGGTGCTTTTGACGCACTTATTGATTGTGGAGCAATAAAAGAAAATATTGTTAGGTGGGATGTGCCTGGTAGTTTTGAATTGATATATGGTTGTAAAAAAATGCAGGAATCTTATGATATGTTAGATGCTGTTATAGCAATAGGATCTGTGATTCAAGGAGAAACCAAACATTTTGATTTTGTTTGTGAAGGAGTCACGCAAGGCATTAAAGATTTGAATATTAGCAGTGATATTCCGGTTATTTTTTGTGTGCTTACCGATAATACATTACAGCAGTCTATAGATAGATCAGGAGGAAAACACGGCAATAAAGGTACAGAAGCAGCAATAGCAGCTATTAAAATGGCACAATTAAGAAAAAGTGCTAAGTTTTGGAGTTAATTTAATACCTGCATAAAGGATAATATGGATGATTTAATAGCAGAGTTTTCTGGTTTGTTAAAAAAAGGAACCCGATACATTGCAAGTAGAAAAGAAGAAGAGTTAAAATATAAGACTTCTTTAAATTCATGGTCCAAAATAGAGATTTTAGGTCATCTTATAGATTCAGGAAGATATAATTTACAACGATTTACCGAAATTCAGTTTGAAAGCAAACCTTATAAAGTTAAAAGCTATAATCAGGAAGAACTGGTAAAAATAAATGATTATCAAAATGCAGACCCATTAGAGCTGTTGAGTTTTTGGTTATCTGTAAACGAAAGAATTATCCAATTGCTCAAGATGCAAAATGATGTTACATTAAGCTATCAGGTTGAATTAGAAACCAACCAAATATTTAATTTAAAGTTTTTAATTCAGGATTATATAGCACATTTAGACCATCATTTAAAACAAATAACAGACCCAAAAGCAGCTTAATAGTTTTGGGTTAATCGCAAAACCTTACAAAGTCACCTGTTCTTAATGCAGCTTGTTTTGTAGTGTGAAAACCAACTTATTAGGTAAGTTAAAAAAAATGGCATAGCTCTTGCTGTTTGTGTTTGGATGTTATTGTAATGCCAAAAGCTTTATTTTACAAAGCATTTTAAGTATATTTGGATAATCAAAAAGACAGGAACAGATTGTGAAGTTAAGTATTCCGAAAATAAGAAAAAACCGAAGGTTTAACTATACACCCAGATATTATAAGGGTAAAAGTGAGGGTAATATCTATGATTTTGAAAATAGAATCACTAAATACCGGGATACCACAAACGATATAGATTTTGGGTCACATTGGGCAGATGCCCGTGTTTCTAGCAGAAACAGAGGTAATCGCGAAATTAATAAAAGAGTAATCTACATTGTATTAATACTGGTTTTTATCTTTTTGTATATAATAGATTTTGATTTATCCATATTTACTGCACAAAAATAGATGTCTGATATCATTCAACTATTACCAGATCATGTAGCCAATCAAATTGCTGCCGGAGAGGTAGTTCAAAGACCGGCTTCGGTGGTAAAAGAATTGCTGGAAAATGCAATTGATGCACAAGCTACCTATATAAAACTAATTGTAAAAGAATCTGGTAAAACCCTTATTCAGGTAATCGATAACGGACAAGGTATGAGTGCTACAGATGCAAGGTTATGTTTTGAAAGGCATGCCACATCAAAGATAAGAGTAGCAGAGGATCTTTTTAAATTAAATACTAAAGGGTTTAGAGGAGAAGCACTAGCCTCTATAGCAGCTATCGCCCATGTAGAATTAAAAACAAAACAGGAAGAAGACGAAGTAGGAACAGAAATAAAAATAGAAGGTAGTGAGGTAGTATCTCAGGAAGTATGTGTTACACCCAAAGGAACTTCTATAAGTGCCAAAAATTTATTTTATAATATTCCTGCCCGTCGAAATTTTCTGAAATCAAATACAGTAGAGTTGCGTCATATTATCGATGAGTTTCATCGGGTGGTTATGGCACATCCCTCTATACGATTTGATATGTACCATAATAGTAGTGAGGTTTTTAATTTGCCAATTACAAATTATCGCCAAAGAATAGTAAATGTATTTGGAGGAAAAACAAATGAAAAATTAGTTCCTGTAAAAGAAGAAACAGATTTGGTTACTATACATGGATTTGTAGGGAAACCAGAATATGCTAAACGAACCAGAGGAGAGCAATTTTTCTTTGTTAATGATCGATTTATTAAAAGCGCGTACTTAAATCATGCCGTTAGTTCTGCTTTTGAAGGTTTGCTAAAAGACAAAGCACATCCAAGTTATTTTATATATCTTACTGTAGACCCTAACTCTATTGATATAAATATACACCCTACCAAAACCGAAATTAAGTTTGAAGATGAACACTCGTTGTATGCTATGTTGCGATCTGCCATTAAACATAGTTTAGGGCAGTTTAATGTAGCACCTGTATTAGATTTTAACAGGGACTCTTCTATGGATACACCTTATGAGTATAAAGGTAAAATAGCACAAACACCTACTATAGAGGTAGATAGAAGTTTTAATCCGTTTAAAGAAGAAAAAACAACCAGGGATAATTCATTTTCAAATACATACTATGCTCCAAAAAAAGAAACTACCGCAAGTTGGGAAAATCTATATGTAGGATTAGAATCAGAAATGAAAACATCTAAACCTATAGAAAATGATTTTTCTTCGGTAGAGTTTGAAAGCGAGGAAGTTACCGGGTCTTTGTTTAAAGGAGATGAAAAAAAAATAGGAAACCATACTACCTATCAACTTCAAAAAAAATATATTGTTACTACGATTAAAAGCGGAATGGTGATCGTAAACCAATATAGAGCGCACCAAAGAATATTGTACGAAGAGCTGTTGCGTAATATTACTATGGCTAGTGCAGTAAGCCAGCAATTACTGTTTCCTTTAATACTGTCTTTTTCAAAAAGTGAAATACAACTTTTAGAGATAGTAAAAGAACAACTCGAAAATACAGGATTTGTTTTTGGGGAATTGTCTGAAGGAGAAGTCAAAATTACAGCAATACCATCGGTAACATCAGAAAAAGAAGTTTCGGTTTTATTAGAACAATTAATAAATGATCTGGAAAATGAAGTGCCGGATAGTGGTTTCTCACAGACAGATTTATTGGCAAGGTCTATAGCAAAAAGTATCGCAGTAAGAACCGGGGTAGAATTGGCTTCAGAACAACAGCAATATATGGTAAATAGTTTATTTGCATGTACAGACCCTGCTATTACACCAGATAATAAGCCAACTTTCATCACGTTGACTATAGATGAAATAGATAAAAAATTTTGATAAGTAAATGGGAAGAATTACAGAAACAGTAAAAGTATTATTAATAGTTAATATTATTGTTTTTATAGGAGCTTTGACCTTAGGAAATAATGCTTTTGATTTTTTTGCACTTTGGTTTCCAAAAAATGATAATTTTCAGATATGGCAAATCATTACACACATGTTTATGCATGGAGGAGAGAGCCATATTTTTTTCAATATGTTTGCCTTATATATGTTCGGAAGCCACTTGGAAGCTTCTATAGGTCAGAAAAAATTTCTTTTCATATACTTTTTTTCAGGGATGGGAGCAGCTGGTTTTCAAATTCTATTTACATATTTTCAGTTTAATCCAGGGTATCAGGCATATATAGAAGCAGGGCTTTCCTCTTCAGAAATAGGGGATTTTATACAAAATGCTGTTGCAAACCAAAAATATATTGTGTACCCTAATATACCACAGGACATAACAGAAAATATGATTAAATCGTATGCTACGCCAATGGTAGGTGCATCAGGAGCTATTTTTGGTGTTTTGGCAGCATTTGCCGTACTATACCCCAATTTGCCTTTGTACATTTTATTTATCCCGGTACCTGTTAAAGCAAAATATTTGATTGGAGGGTATTTTTTATTGAACTTATACGGAGGAATAACTGGTCAGGCTATTTTAGGGCCTTCAAATGTGGCACATTGGGCTCATATTGGTGGAGCTGTAATCGGTTTTATAACTATGTGGTATTGGAAAAAAAATTCGTTTAATCAGCATCGTTGGGACTAATATGGCAGCTAACAATTTAACATACCAGTTTAAAACAGCTAATATTATTATTAAGCTTATTGCAATTAATACCATAATATTTTTGTTTGCTAATCTTGGATCCTGGATTTTTCAAACCCAACCAGATATATTGATGCAATGGTTTGTACTTCCTACAGAGTTTAGCTCCTTGATATTACAGGTTTGGGGGGTGTTTACCTATAGTTTTTTGCATTTTGGGTTTTGGCATATTTTCTGGAATATGCTAATGCTGTATTGGTTCGGGCAATTTGTTTTAAATCTGTTTACAGAAAAAAGGTTTCTTACCATATATTTGTTGGGAGCTGTTTGTGGTGGTCTGTTATTTGTGTTGGCATATAACTTATTTCCTGTTTTAAGTGGGCAAATGGGGTACTTAATAGGTGCTTCGGCAGCAGTACTGGCAATTGTAATTTTTATAGCATCTTATGCTCCAAATACAGAAGTTAGAGTATTGGTGTTCACAGTAAAATTATGGCAAATAGGAATATTTATGGTTCTTGTAGACTTAATTCAAATTCCTAATTCGGGAAATGCGGGAGGATTAATTGCTCATATTGGAGGAGCTTTGTTTGGATATATGTATGCTATACAACTAAAAAAAGGAAATGATATTGGTTCCTGGTTCGAAAAATTAATGGATGGGTTAGTAAATTTATTTAAACCCAAAAAGAAGAGCCCTTTAAAAACAGTACACAGATCCAAAAAAAATAAATCCAGTATTAAAACAGCGACCGCCTCTTCTGTAAAAAACCCTAATCAAAAACAAATAGACGCTATATTGGATAAAATTAGTAAAAGCGGATACGATAGCTTAAGCAAAGAAGAGAAAGATTTTTTATTTAAAGCAGGGAAGGAGTAGGGGCATGAGAAAAGCAATTAATAAGATCATCTTTGGGATGAACTCTATAGCAGCTTTTGCTTTATTGTTATCTTATCTATTGCCATACGTTTCCCCAAAAATGTTTCCACTACTATCAGTGCTCAGTTTGGCTGTGCCGGTTTTGATAGTTGTTAATGTGTTGTTTTTATTATATTGGACGGTTCTTTTGAGTAAAAGAGGAATACTCTCTCTTGTTGTTTTGGTTTTAGGGATTTCTCACGTGTCGTCATTATATAAATTAAAGGGCAATTCAATGGATGAATCCAAAAACGGCATCTCTATGATGAGCTATAATGTACATAGCTTTAATCGTTTTAGCTGGATTGACTCTAAGACTATCCCTCAAGATATTTCTAAACTCGTAAAAACGCATAATCCAGATATTTTTTGTGCACAAGAGTTTTATAATAACCCCGATATTGATTTTGATCAGTACCCTTATAAATATGACTATTTTAACCATAATAGCAGGGAATTAGCATTGGTTATATTCTCAAAATATCCTTTTATAAAAAAAGGTTCTCTAAACTTTGAAAAAACAGCCAATAATGTAATTTTTGCAGATATAATAATGCCAAGAGATACGGTAAGAGTATATAATATTCATTTGCAGTCCCATAGGATTAGTTCTAAAACAGATGATTTGGCCAAACAAGATTCTCAAAAATTATTAAAAAGAATCCAGATATCTTTTAAACAACAACAGCAACAGGCAGAACAGCTTATTGCGCACATGAAATCATCTCCGTATAAAAATATAGTAATGGGGGATTTTAATAATACAGCATACTCTTACGTATACGATAAGATCAGGTCAGAGAATCTTCAGGATACTTTTAAAAAACAAGGAAAAGGGTTTGGAAAAACTTTTAAATTTGAATTATTCCCCGCACGTATTGATTTTATTTTAGTGCCAGAAGAATTTGAAGTTCTAAGTTTTAAAAGCTTTAATTTAGAACTTTCAGATCACTATCCAATATATTCTAAGATAAAAATTCCTTAATTACATTTTTCCCGATAATAAAATAGACTCTGTTATTACTATTTGCACTTTGAATTTTCCGCAATAAAATTCTCTCCTATCCGCCGGTGCTTCAAAGTTAAAATGGTATTATATCCTTAGCTCTGTACAAACGCTATGCTTGACACCAGATCAGGTCTGGAACAAACTTTTTACCATGAATGTTAAAAAAAACAGCTGATTTTCTTTTCTGGCAAGCTCAAAGTGTAACAGGCGTATTACTCTTCTATATCGGTAACTTTGTTTGCCATTTTCTTTTCCCAACCTTCAGAAAATATTGCATGTTTGTTTTTTGCCATTAGCTTCATTTTTTCTTTTACCAATTGTTGTATGGATACGGGTAAATCATAGAATTTTTTATTGATATTAGTTTTTCTTCCCCCATAATCACTGTTTTGGTGCCTTATAGCTATTCTTTTACGATTATGATATATCATGATTTTTACTCTGCCATCGGCATGCATCTCTTGCCCGGTGGTTCCATACACCAATATAAGATCTACTAACCCGTCGTTGTCCAGATCCGCTAATTCTGAGTATTTGTTCCAGAACCAAATAGATGTTTCCCATTCTTTATCGATAAAATCACTAATAGTAGACCTTTTTTTAAAATTATTGTTAGTGTAGCTTAGATTAAAGGCTTGTATTTTATCATGTATAGTATCATTTTTTTTGTCAACTATGTAGTGCTTTGTTAATAACAAGTAATGTTCTCCCGAATCATCTTTATATGAGTATGCCTGATAAATAGGATATTCAACACCAATTTTCTTTTCTATTTTTTTAGTAAAGACAGACGTGGTTTCTTTATCCGAAAGTTTATGGGCTAATTTAGTATCAAAAGGAACCGTATCTTGTCTTTTTAACTCTATTGTAGTGGTTACATCTTGTTGTGTTATTTTTTCATCAGCATTATTTTTGGGTTCTTGTGATTTTTTTTGACAAGAAAAGATGAAAAATACAGCAAAAAATAGAAATTTATTCATGAGCAAAAGTGTAAGGCTAAAAAAGAAGCTAATTAGCACCAGTTAAGTAATAAATGTAATAAATATTTTACAAATCAACAGATATAACCATAGTTACATCATCCAACAATCCAGTAAATCTGTAAAAATATGCCATAATAATGCTAGGCCAGCAATTCGTGTTTTAGTAAAAAATAACATAAAGCTATATATTGAAATCGCAAAATAGCTATGCAAAATATGAAATCCAATACTGCATCGGTTAGGATCGAAAATTGGACTGGCAAAAATATGATCCAGATCTATTAGCATAGCTGCAATAAAAAAGAGGTATACTTTTTTCCATTGTTTTGGAAAAAATAATAAAGCCATACATAAGGGGACTATAAAATGAAATCCATAATGTAGGATTGGTCTAATCATAATAATTAACTGTTTCCCATTTTTTGAGAACGAATCTAAGCCAAATAAAAGGATTTTAAATAAATTCTATATAAAGTAATTACTTTTTTTTGCCGGTAAAATAGTTTTCTAAATATGGAAGGAGCATAGTCGTGTATTTTTCTGCCCCTAAACCATTCAAATGATTACTGTCTGATAGAAAAGCAGGGTTAATGATACTAGAAATAAATTCTTTAGAATATTTTATTTTGGAGCTATCCGGAAGTGAGTTGTATATGGGGATTACAATATCTTTTTCTGCTTTTTTATTATAGGTGATAGGCAAGAAAAAAACAATTTTGGTATTATGTTGGTTACCTGATTTGAATAAATGATTTATATAGTTATGGTAAGAACTAAGGTCATTATTGGTTTTGTAGGAATTAAGCTCCTTATATCTCAAGAAAGGAGTAATAGAATTATAATTGTTTTCAGCAGATGAAACAAATCCAGCCAATTTTTCTTTATTATTAACATTAAATCGTAATATTTTTTTTAGATTCTCTTTTAATAAAATTTTCTTAAAAAAATAATGGTTTATTATATCCAGTTTAAGTATTAATCTTTTACGAAAACTTTCTTTTTTAGTTAATTTTTCAATAGAGCATAATAAATGGATATTTTCTTTGCTAGAAAAATCTATAAATTCACTTGGAAGATCAGGTATTATTGGTGATAATTCAATGAATAATATTTTTGGAGCTGATTTTTTCATCAAAAAATCAGCAAAAATACAATTACTCAAAAATGTAGAACCACTAACCCCTAAGTTGTATATATTTTTATTTTGAAAATGTTCCCTCAGGATTTTTGGATTAATACTTTTTTGAACCCTACTGGAACCAATAAAAAGAAATGAAGAATCCTTGATGCGTGATATCTCGTCTGTTATATCAGATGAGTACTCAATAGGAGATACTTTTTTCAGAATAAGTATTAGAAAAAATATAATAATACCAAAAGCTATTAGCTTGATTAATGTTTTTTTTATTTTCATAAAATTAATGTCAAAATAAAGTGTAGTAATTGTCTATTCCTGCACTTATTCCAAAAACTAAAATCATTAATACCATTTTAATATAAATAAACCATCTGTTTAATATAGGTTTATCTTGTAAATAATCATCAAAACGTTTGTTTTTTGCCTTTTTGTAATGGTAATCCATTATTGCAAAAGAACTTATAATTATTAAGGTGTTTGTGAGTTGTTTTTGTATAAATTGCTCTGGAAAATAAGGGGCATTGCTAAAAATTTTTTCAAATACTCCTGTTAAATTAGGAGAGATAAAAATCAAGGCCAGAATACACGAAAATAAAAGATGGTATAAATAGCCTGTTGCTTTCCTAAATCTGGGGTAGGGCATTTTTTTAAAATCAACTTTTTTCTCAAATATAATCCATAATCCATTCATTATACCCCAAATTAACAGGGTTAATGTAAATTCATGCCATAATGCAATTAGTATAAAAGTGATTAGCAATAGTAGATCTGTATATTTTCTTTTTTTATCATATTTTGCTATAACAAAGAAAAAATAATCTCTAAACCATTCATTGAGAGTTATATGCCATCCTTTCCAAAATTCTTGTCTGGAAGAGGAAAAATATACACGATAACCAAAATTATCCTTAAGTGTAATATTGAAAATTTGGGATATACCTTGAAAAAAATCAATAAATGAACTAAAATTACAATAGAGATAGAAAAAGAATAGCCCTCCTGGTATTAAATAATAAAATCCACTAATTTCTGTAATTAGCAGATGATTCATTAAAGAAAAAATTCTTTGTGCAATAACCATGTTTTTGAATAATCCCCAGAGTATCAAACGCATCCCTTTTGAAATAGATGTGTCTGAAACTGAAATACTCTTGAATTGCTGAATAAGATATTTTGCTCTGTGAAGAGGGCCTGAGAATATAGCCGGGAAATATGTTAAGTACAGTAGAACCAAAAAAAAGTTTTTTTCTGGTTCGATATACTTTCTTTTAATATCCATCAAATAACTTATTCCGTTAAAAGTAAAGTACGAAAGACCCATGATTTGAAATAAGGATGACCATTTAAACCATTCTAAAAGCTGTATGCTCTTAGCATTATACTCTGCAAAATGAGAATTAGTATTTGTTATTTTGAAAATAACCAATGGTATTAAAATAATGAGTACTATTGTTCTTGTTTTTGAAAGATTGCGATGTGTTATAAAACTTAATTCATATATCACATAGGAGAGTAGTACTAAAAAAACTATTTTGTAACCCACAAGCAAATAATAAAAAACCAGACTGGTTATTAAAAGAGCTTTCCATTTATCTTGTTTAGAAAAAAAAGAAATTAAAACTGCAGAACAAATTATGTATAAAAGGATTAGTAGTAAATTAAACTCTACCATTTAATTTTATTTTGTAAAATCTTATTTTATAAGATTCATTGATAGTAAAAAAGTTTTTTTTGTTTATTTCAGTTTTATGGGCAAAAAGCCAGCGGTGCGCATAAAAATTTGTCTTGTCCATTTTGCAGGTTGAGTATTATCAATAGTAAACTTTTTCAAAAAACTTACCATAGGTTTTAGACAGTACCTCATTTCTTGTCTTGCAATTTGTGCTCCTAGACAAAAATGATTTCCGCCCCCAAATGCTAAATGGTCATTAGGGTCCCTATTAGGGATTATTTTATCAGGATTCATAAAAATTTCCGGATCGCGATTAGCACTTGCTAAGCAAAGATATAATTTTGATTTAGCAGGAATTACTATGTTATCATGTTCTATTGATTCTTTACTAACTCTTATAGTATACTGTAAGGGAGAAGAAAATCTAAATAACTCTTCTATTAAAAGATTTAATTCTTTAGTATCCGAATTTAATACATGATTTATCAATTTTTGATCTTTAAGTATTTCAAATAGGGCGATAGCTAAATTATCTTTAGAGGTTTCAAAAGCTGCCATTACAGAAACAGACATAATAGAATATATGTCTTCATCAGAATACTCCAGGTTTAATTGATTTGCAAAGAATTTAATGTTCTCTTTGTATTTTGAATCATGAAAGATATCCTTGCCCCATAAAAACCATGAGTTTATCTCTTGATATATTTGTCTAGGAATAAATAAATCCTGGCTTTTAGCCAACATATTTGAATATTTTTTAACTTTTTCAAAGCTTTCAAAATTTTTGATGCCAAAAAGCTTTTCAACAATTAAAAAGATAAAATATGAACAATAATTTATTAAATCAATATTGCTTGAACTTTTGTAATATTCGTTTAGAGTATCCGTAGATTCTTCTATAATTTTTTCTAAATCAAATTCTTTAAAGGATTTTCCTATTATGGACCTCACGTTTTTATGCTCATTACCATTTAAGTACATAACCCATTTTTGAGTTCCTTTTGATAAATACGGACATGCATCTGAGTTCTTAAAAATATAAGGCTCCTTCTCTTTAAAATAAGTGTTTAATCGAGATACATTATAGTCATTTGAGCGAAGAATTTTAGATACATCTGTATATTTGAAAAAAACAAATTCGTCATGTATGCCTTTGTGTATAGGTTTTTTTTCTCTGCATTCTTTTAAATGTTGATATGGATCATTAAAATATCCTTTGGTATATGGGTTCCAAACTATTTTTGATTCTCGATCCATACAACAAGTTTATTTATGGTGTTATATTCTGAAAATATTGTTGGGTCAATTTCAGTAATATCTAGTTTTGATTCCAGATCAAAAGCTAAGGTTAGAATCGATAAAGAATCCATATTAAAGTTCGAAAATTCCAGATCACATGATATTTCTTCAATAGGTAAATTAGTCTCTTCTGCAATTTTTTCCTGAAGCCATAATGTTATATTCATAATGTGTTTTTTAATGATGTTTTACTCCTTTTTATTTGATCAAAAGTTGGTTTTGATGTATGGATAATATCTTTAGTTTAATCAATATAATTATCAACAAGGGGGTACAAAATGAAATCCATAATGTAAGATTGGTCGAATCATTACAAAATAGATTGACTTTCAAGATAGTTTAAAGTATTAGGACCTTCATTAAATAGTAAATCTAATATAGATAGATTAGGGATAAAACCTTTTTTATTTTGAAATACTTGAATATAAGGATCTAAATTATAGTTTTTTTCTTTTTTTACATTTATTAAATCTCTTAAATCTAGAATATTAGCAGGAGTTTTGTGATAGGCGTTGGTTTTGGAAACAGGAGTGTCTATTTGTAAACTATCCAGAACTACAGACATGCACTCGTAATTGAAATCTAAAAGAAACTCTTTGGGTTTTTCAAATAAAGGAGCAAATTCATCTTCATAATACTCAAAAAAAGGCGAGGTTCTGTAAGCAGACTCCAAAGACCTCCAGTGTAACAACTGCCATTTAAAATCATTTTCTATACGTACATTTTTGTATAATTGTTTTTCCTTTGTTAGGCTGTGCTTAATAGGGATGGTTAACAAAAGTTTGCCATTAGCTCCATAAATATAAGTGCGATTACGATAACTCTGTTTTTGATAATTGTCTTCATTTTCAAAAATTATCGTGTTGGATTGTATAATAGCAACATATTGTGCTATAGAACCAAAATAAGATGGATGTAGTAGTGTGGTGCTCAATGGTATTAAATTATTATATACAATCCAATCAAATTTACCGTGATAAAATTTGATTGGATTATACTAGAAGCTTAGGCTCCTTTTTTTCTTTTACGATATTGGTTATAAATAAAATATCCGGCTAATAGAATAAGAAAATATTTAAAGTAAGAAACTGGTTCTCCACTACCTCCAACTGTAGTAAACATACGTTCCCAGCGTATTTTATTAATAAGTCCTTTGGCATTAGAATCTACACTAAACCAAATAAAAACAGGCTTACCTACAATATGTGTGGCAGGAACATACCCCCAATAACGGCTATCTTCGCTATTATGGCGGTTATCCCCCATCATCCAGTAATAGTCCTGCTTAAAGGTATAGCTGTCTATAGGGGACCCATTAAGCAATACTTGTGTGCCATTAGCAGTAAGTTTATTGTCAATACCCATTTCAGAACCTTCATATACTTCGATAATTCTGCGATAAAGAGAAAAACTCTTTAAATCCATTTTAACTGTTTTTCCTGCTTCTGGTATATATATAGATCCAAAATTATCTTTGTTCCAATTTACTTTGCCATTGTTGGGAAAAATATTAGATTCTCCCTCTCCTTTTTCTGCAATAATCCTTTCAATAGAGGTTACGTTAGGATGGTTTTTAAATTTAGCAGCATTTTCAACGGTCATTCCTTTTACAAAAAATCGTTGATTATCATAACCAAACTCCCCAGGATTGTTTGCTTTTATTCTATATCTATCATATAAGTTTTGCAGGTTAAAACGATCCCCATTTGTAGTCCCTGCATACGAAAACTGTACTTGTGCTCTGTCGGGTAAATCATTCTGTTTTCCGTTAATGTATACATATCCATCTACAATAGATAAGGAATCTCCTGGAATCCCTACGCATCTTTTTACATAGTTGGATTTTTTATCTATTGGTTTATATACTGAAATTTTTGATGTATCGAAGAAAAAACGAAGCGTATCATTTGGGAGACTAAATACAACGATATCATTACGTTTTATTTTTTGAAACCCCGGTAGTCTAAAATATGGATATTGTGGTTTACTAGTATATGATTTGGTATGTAATACAGGTATTGTATCATGAACCATAGGAAAAGATACTGCAGTCATAGGAGTACGTGCTCCATAATGAAACTTACTTACAAATAAAAAATCTCCCACCAGTAAGGTTCTTTCCAGGGATCCTGTTGGGATTGTATACGGTTGCATAAAATAGGTATGCACTATAGTTGCTGCAATTACAGCAAATAGTATAGAACTTGTCCATTCTCCCGCAGCTGTTTTGGGTTTTAGATTTCTATCTTTTATGTGTGTTACATCCAACATATAGTTTACATAAAATATATAGAACCCTAGGGTAACTATTACAAGAATGGTGTCATTTGTGGAGTTTTTGCCAAAGCTTCTAATAGTTTCTACCCAAATTATAGGAAGCATAATAACATTGATTACAGGGATAAACAGTAATATTACCCACCACCATGGACGATTTATAATTTTCATTAACACTACTGTACTATATATTGGCACGAGAGCTTCCCAAGCTTTTCTGCCTGCTTTTTTATATAGTTTCCATGTTCCTAAAAAGTGAATCACTTGTAGTATTAGGAAAAAAATAAGCCATTCTGTAAATATCATCTTTAAATATGTTTTTTAAGTATAAGTACTTTTTATTTCTAAAGTGTTACATTTTATAGTCCTAAAACATCTTTCATGCTAAAACTACCTGTCTTTCCTGCCAGCCATTCTGCGGCTACAACAGCTCCCAATGCAAAACCATCACGATTATGTGCGGTATGTTTAATTTCTATGGTATCTACCTGTGATGCATAACTTACGGTATGTGTACCAGGTACTTTGTCTATTCTTTTTGCATGAATAGTAATATTATTTTCCTCATTTTTATCAAGGCTCCAGCCTTGTTTTTTGGTGTTTTCGATAATTCCTTCGGCAAGAGTTATGGCAGTGCCACTTGGAGCATCCAGTTTTTCTATATGATGAATCTCTTCCATAGATATATCATATCCTTCTAAAGGATTCATCATTTTTGCTAATTTTTTATTTAGCTCAAAAAAGAGATTAACTCCCAGACTATAGTTTGAAGCATAAATAAAGCCTCCTTGTTTTTCTTTACACAATGCAACGATAGAGTTGTAATGGTCTAACCATCCTGTAGTTCCTGATACAACCGGTACGCCTGCATTAAAACAGTTGCTGATATTGTTTACTGCGGCAGACGGGATACTAAAATCGATAGCTACATCTGCATCAGAAAGGTCGTATATGGTATCTTCTTTATCTACTTTAAGTACAATAGTATGTCCTCTTTGCTCTGCGATTTTTTCTATGGTTTTACCCATTTTGCCATACCCTAGTAGTGCGATTTTCATATTTTGGTGAGTATTTTGGTGCTATTTTTAGCAAAAAAGCATTTTTTTAAAAACTATAATTTAAAGAAACCCCGTAGCTTGGAGTTGCATTAAATTCATTAAAATTTATTTTTGGTTTAAAAGAAAGATCCTCGCTTACATTATACTGCATTAAATGAGCAGTTACATTTGCATCTACAATATTCAATAAATAAATTCCTACAGTTATTAATAGGGATAATTCTTGTTCACGACGATAACGATCTTGTAAGGATATTAACTGCTCATTACTAATTCTTGGCGCTCCTCCAGAACTAGCCGGAGCGTAAAACTCATCATCTGTAAATCCTGCTAACCTGCGTTTATAAGCATCACGCAAGCGATTATAATTGTCGTTGTTTTGAACATAAAAATAGATTCCGGTTCCTAAAGCGGCATATACAATAGGGACTTTCCAGTACTTTTTTGTATACGCTTGTCCTAGACCAGGAAGGACAGCAGAATAAAATGCGGCTCGTGCCGGAGCTAAAGGTTCATAAGGACGTACTTTACTCTTTTTTTCCTTTTTTACCGGTACTTCTTCAGTAACAACTTTTAATTCTTCATTTTCTTGAGCAAAAATGCTTTGAACAGAAAGTATTACAAAAAAAATAATATAAAAGAATTTACTCTTCACTATTTATAAGTTTCTTTAGGCGTTTAAAATCTTCTTCGGAAGAAAACGGAATGATTAACTTTCCACTTCCTTTACTAGAAACTTTTACATCAATTTTTGCACCAAAATAGTCTGAAAATTCTTTGACTCCTTTTGAAATGTGATGTGGCAAAGGATTATTTACAGCTACCTTATTTGTAGCAGGGTTTTCTACTTTGTTATTTATAGATCTAACCAAGGTTTCTGTATCTCTTACAGATAAAGATTTACTGATAATAGATTCATAAATATCCAATTGTTTTTGTTGGTCCTCAATATTGATAAGTGCTCTGCCATGTCCCATAGAAATAAATCCATCCCGCATACCTGTTTGTACAATAGGGTCTAGTTTTAATAACCTAAGGTAATTAGCGATTGTGGACCTTTTTTTGCCAACCCGGTCACTTAATTGTTCTTGTGTTAAGCTTATTTCGTCAATCAAACGTTGGTAGGATAATGCAATCTCTATAGGATCCAAATCCTGTCGTTGAATATTTTCTACCAATGCCATTGTTAATGATTCCTGGTCATTAGCAATACGAATGTAGGATGGTATTGTTTTTAATCCGGCTAGTTTTGAAGCTCTGTAACGACGCTCTCCACTTACTAACTGATAATTGTTAAAATCTAACTTTCTAACAGTAATAGGTTGTATAACACCTATTTCTTTTATAGAAGTAGCAAGTTCTCGTAGTGTTTCGTCATTAAAACTCGTACGGGGTTGAAATGGATTAACATCTATACTTTCTAATTCTAACTCAATAATATTACCTACTACTTTATCTGCGTTTTTATCCTCTACTGATTTTATATCATTTTCCGGATCTTTTAAAAGAGCAGATAATCCTCTACCTAATGCTTGTTTCTTGGTTGCCTTCGCCATGAATCCTTAACTTAACTGTTTTTTTTAATAATTTCGTGTGCCAAACTTAAATAATTAATGGCACCTTTACTAGAAGCATCATAATTAATAATGCTTTCTCCATAACTGGGAGCCTCACTTAAGCGAGTATTTCTTTGAATGATTGTTTTAAAAACCATTTCACTAAAATGCTTTTGTACTTCTTCTACAACTTGATTGGATAATCTTAATCTGGAATCATACATGGTAAGTAATAATCCTTCTATATCAAGACTTGAATTGTGGATTTTTTGCACACTTTTTATGGTGTTTAAAAGTTTACCTAACCCTTCCAGGGCAAAATACTCACATTGTATAGGAATAATTACCGAATCGGCAGAGGTCAGCGCATTTAGTGTAAGCAAACCCAGTGAAGGAGCACAATCGATAAGGATATAATCATATTTTGACTTTAATCCCTCGATAGCCTTCTTGAGCATATATTCTCGTTGATCTTTATCAACAAGTTCAATTTCAATAGCAACCAGATCGATATGTGCAGGAATAATATACACATTAGGAGCACTGGTTTCTAAAATCGCCTCTTCAGGTTTTATAGTGTGTTCAAGAATTTGATAAGTCCCTTTTTCTACGCTTTCTACATCTAATCCAAGCCCAGAGGTTGCATTAGCCTGTGGATCGGCATCGATAAGTAGTACTTTTTTCTCTAAAACACCTAGAGAAGCTGCTAAATTAACAGAGGTAGTAGTTTTACCTACACCACCTTTTTGATTTGCAATTGCTATAATTTTACCCATGTGGGGAGATTTGGATTAACAGCGATAAAAATACGATTTATTATATATTATAAAAATGAAAAATGTTAACACTATTCATAAAAAAGACTATCTGCCTGTAAGGATGGTATTGTATGCCTTTATAATTGTTGATAATTTTTTTTACTTACATGTACAAGATTGCTTACAGATCAAAACTATTATGTAAAAACTATATTATTACAGCGGATAAAAAATTGAATCCCTTATTAAGGACTCCATTCCACAAATCTTGTCTCGAAGAAGGTAAAATGTGTTTTTAGGGAGGCATACCCCGTGGGTTTGTTGTAAGGTTGTTGGTTTAATGGTCTCCATAGCCAATATCATTCATCTTACCTTTAAACACGTTGTATTGTATAAACATATAAACAGCAACCAAAACAATTGCAATTAAAAACCAATAAACCCCAATAGTTAAGCCATAATCTTCGGCAGCTACATTATATAATGTTAATGATGGGGCAATAGTATTGGTAGAAGGTAATACTTTGGGGAAAATTGAAGCTACTGAAGTTCCGAATCCGCCAAATAAAAACAATGATGAAAATAGAAAACCATAACCATCTTTTTTAAAATATTTTACTTTGAATAAACCAAATAACCCTGTAAATGTAATAATTGGAAAAATCCATAATAAAGGAATTTTGATAAAATTTTGAAAAGGGTTAGGTTCTATAATATGCCAAGTCAATAATGAAACGATAATTAAAATTAGTAGTATAAAATTAAGAGTAAAAACTACTTTTTTAAGTTTTATATTTAATTCTGAATTTGTTTTGAAAATAACCCAATTAGCTCCGTGTATAGTTAAAGCTGTAACACTTATAATACCCAACATTAGTGTAAACCAGTCTATGATGCCTAATTGTTCTGTTTGCGGACTAAAGGAAGGGTTCCAAAGGGGTAAAAAGAAATAATGGGCTTCTTGTGTTAGCTTACCATTTACAACGTTTCCTAAGTTGACCCCTCTTACGACATTGCCAAGGGCGACCCCAAAGAATAATGCAAGAAGTAGGCTCGAAACACCAAATGCTTTGTCCCATATTACTTGCCATATTTTATTGTGTAACTGACCTCTTAGTTCTAAACCTGTTGCCCTAAAAATGAGCAGCCATAAAATAATTATTAATGGTAAGTAAAAACCACTAAAAGAAGAAGCATACAATGTTGGAAAAGCAAAAAACAGGATGCCTCCGGATGCAATTAACCAAACTTCATTTGCATCCCAAAAAGGACCAATGGCATTGGTAATTGCTTTTTTGTCTTTTTCTGTTTTAGCAAAAAACAGATGAATAATTCCAGCACCAAAATCATACCCATCTAAAATTATATAAATAGCTAATATTGTCATTAATACTATATACCAAAATAATTCCATAGTTAACGATTTATAGGTTCTGGACCTTTATTAATAATTTTTCCGGTAAGCATAAGAAAGAGAAGTCCTAATAACAGGTATAACCCTACAAATCCTAGTAAAGTAAATAAAGTATTTCCTGCGGATACTGTAGGAGAAGCTCCATCTGCTGTATGTAATAGATTGTATACTAACCAGGGTTGTCTTCCCAACTCTGCAGTGTACCAACCAGTCGTATTGGCTATATAAGGAAACGGTAACATAAACATAATAGACCACAAAATCCATTTTGTTTTATATAGTTTTTTTTGAAACAGCTGGACTGAAGCTAATAGCATTAGGCCAATAAAAATAGTTCCTAATCCTACCATAATATGATAAGCATAGTATAACCCGGGAACATTTGTAGGGTATAATGATTTATCAAACTCATTAAGTCCTTTTATTTGTTGACTCCATTTTTGGTAGGTTAAAAAACTTAAAACATTTGGAACGGCTATTTTGTTATCAAGTTTTTTTTCTTGCATATTCGGTTGTCCAATTAGGATAATTTCTGACCCTCCTTTTTCAGTTTCAAAAATTCCTTCCATTGCAGCAAAGGTTACAGGTTGAAACTTGACTACATTTTTTGCCATTAAATCACCTGTGGGAAACGCAACTAAAATACTAGAAATTAAACCGAAGATGACACCGGTTTTCAAAAAGAGTTTCCCATATTCACTGTGTTTATTATTTAGAATATAAAAAGCACCTATTGACGCAACTACAAATGATGATGTAATCAAGGAAGCAGCTTGATTATGAAGATAGGATGGCAGTAGCCATGGATTACTAAACAATGCGCCAAAATTATTAAGTACAAATTTTCCGTTTTCCAATATTTCATACCCAACAGGATATTGCATCCAGGAATGCGTCGCAATAATTAAATAGCCACTTGCCCAGGAGCCTAAAAAAACTAAGAAGCCTGTTGCAAAATGTAATTTATGACCAAGGAGTTTTTCTCCAAAAAGAAATAAACCAAGAAAGGAGGATTCTAAAAAGAAGGAAAACATACCTTCCATCGCCAAAGTTTGACCAATAATACCTCCTGTAAGTTCAGAGAACTTAGCCCAATTAGTTCCAAATTGAAATTCCATAGGGATTCCGGTAACTACACCCATAGCAAAGTTGAGTGCAAAAATTTTCATCCAAAACTTTGCGGCATTATTATACTTTTCAATTTTAGATCTTAAAAATCGCCATTTAAAATAAACTATTATTAAAGATAACCCCATTGTTAATTGAGGAAACAAGTAATGGAAAGTGATAGTAAACGCAAACTGTATTCTATCATAAAAAAGCATATCTTCCATCTAACTGTGATTTTTTATAGGATAGCAAAGATAAATTTCAAAGGGTTCTTTTTTGGTAACACAAGTTACATATCCCTTTTTTTTGAAAATATTTTTTATGTGTAACTTATGTTGCAGATAGTATCCTGAAGGACTGATAATTTTGTGTTGTGAAATTTTCAGTGTCTATTTTTTTATCTATCATACTCTTAAGCAATAGCCTTAGGGTTTCAGTTGTTTATGGGTGGTATGTATTAGATGTAAAGAGTTTTGCAGAACAATTGTGTGAAAATAAAGAAAAACCGCAATTGCAATGTAACGGAAAGTGTTATCTAACCAAAATCTCAAAAGAGACAACCAAGGATAGTGATAATGGCAAGCTACCACAAATAGAATGGGAACAACTTCTTTTTTGTAAAACAGACCTATTCATAAAATACGATATATTTTTAACTAATTTTATCTATAACAACTTTGGCTATTCGGATAGCTATTGCCAGGATTTTTTTTATTCTATTTTTCATCCCCCACAAATAGTATGGCTTTTTAAAATTGATAAAAACCTTAAAATCAGGTTTTTGTAATATTGTTATTGTTTATTACTATAAAAATTATATAATGAAAACACAAAAAATAGTGCTATTTTGTGCCCTTATACCTATGGTGTTATCTGCACAGATCCCAACAAGCAAAAAACAAGATACTATTGTTAAAAAAGTTATAGAACTTAATACAGTTATTATAACCGGAAAAGAAAAAGCAGATCCGGTTTTTAGTTCTATAAAAACAAATCTTGTTAAAAAAGTAGTCCAGCCCAAAAATATAGCCGATTTGTTTAGCGATTTTAATGGTTTTTCATTAATTAAGCGAGGAAATTATGCTATAGATCCTTCCTTTAGAGCTTCACAATATGAACAATTAAATATTCAATTTGATGGAGGTACAAAAACAACGCATGCATGCCCTAATAGAATGGATCCTGTTACAACCCACATTATTCCTGAAGAGATTGAAAAAATAGAAGTGATTAAAGGACCATATACAGTAAGATATGGAGCGACGTTTGCTGGTATTGTCAATTTGGTAACTCAAAAACCACAGCTGTTAGATAACGGTTTTCACGGAAGTGTAAGTTCTGGATATGAATCTAACGGAAATGCTTTGGTTTCTTCAGTAAAGCTTCATCAAATAACAGATAAGTATGACATCATGATAAATGCTGGATATCGGGATTTCGGAAATTATGAAGATGGGGACAAAATAGAAATCCCATCTGCGTTTAGAAGTCTGGATTATGGATTACGGTTAGGATATAATATAAAGGATGATCAGAGATTGCAAGTAAACTGGAGGCAATCGTATGGGCGAGATGTTATGCATGCGGGATTGCCTATGGATACAGATAAGGACAATAGTTCTGTCTTATCAATAGACTACAAGGCATCAAATTTTAAGGGGTTTATTGAAGAAATAAATATGAAAACCTACTACTCGTATATAGACCATATAATGTCGAACACACACAGACCGTCATTTGTAGCTACCGAAGCTGTCTCTGCAATAGATGCAACCAATTATGGTGGTAAAATTGAACTAAAAATGAAACCAACAGATAAATGGATTCTTTATGGAGGCATTGATGCGAACTTAATTGCCAGAGATGGAGGAAGAACCAGAATAGTAAAACGTAATATGATGGGAATTGAACTACAAGAACCTGTTATTTTTAACGATAAGGTATGGCAAGATTCGTATGTAAACGACTACGGGTTGTTTGCAGAAAACAAGTATGCAATTACTAATAAAACGATCTTTACAGCTGGTATAAGATATGATCTTGTGGTTTCAGATATTAAAGATCCGGAAGCAGATTTTACAATATTATATTCCAATTTGGGACAACGTGAGGAAAGTAATATTTCTGCAACAGTATCTCTTAAGCAAAAAATTTTAGAAAATAATACTTTAGAGATAGCTTACGGTCGGGGAGTGCGATCTGCAAATATGATAGAACGCTATATTAACCACTTTACTGTGGGACAAGATCCTTATGAGTATGTGGGAAATCCATTTTTGGAAGCAGAAGTTAATAATCAATTCGAAATAGGAATTAAAGGAAGAAAAGCCTTTGTTAAGGGGATAAATGCTTTGAATTATGCAGTTTCTGGATACTACTCACTTTATGATAACTATATTGTCCCAGTGGTAGACCCTGCATTAGACCGTAAGTTTATGCCTAATATTCAACCTCAAGAAGTAAAGCGATTTACAAACCTAGACAAGGCATATAAAACTGGTTTTGAAGCTGATCTAAGAATTGAATTTGCAAACTATTTCAATTTTAACACGAGTCTTTCGTATGTATATACAAAAAATAAAGACCTTAATGAGTCATTGCCATTAACCCCTCCTTTTATGACACGATTTCAAATAGGATATGAAAAAGATAAATACTGGACGAGTGTTAACTATACAATTACGTCAAAGCAAAATGAGATTGCCAATAGTTTTAGAGAGCAGGAAACATTGGGATATGAAACATTAGATGTTCGTATGGGTATAAAACCGATGAAGAGGATGAATATTGGGATTGCGGTTTTAAATGTTTTTGATCAGATATTTAACAATCATTTGAATTTTTCTTTTGTAAACCAAGCTAATTTTAACAGGGTTCCGGTTAATGATCCCGGAAGGAATTTATCGGTATTTGTTCAATATACATTTTAGCTCTTTATTAAAGGATCAATTCTTTGAGATTATGCCTAGTCCTAAAAAATCGATACAGATTTTTTAGGACTAGACATAATCAAATGTTATTTATTTTTTTTAGCTCTAATCATAGCTTCTAATTGATCCCACATTGCTTCTGGGATTTGCTCCAAAAGATTAAATTGTCCAGCACCTTTTAGCCATTCACCGCCATCCAGAGTTACTACTTCACCATTAACATAAGCAGAAAAATCAGATACCAAATATGCCGCCAAATTAGCTAACTCCTGATGGTCTCCCACTCGAGCTAAAGGAACTTGCTTTGCCATATCGATCTTATCTTTTAAATCTCCCGGCAATAAGCGATCCCATGCTCCTTTTGTAGGAAATGGTCCCGGAGCAATTGCGTTAAAACGCATGCCGTACTTAGCCCATTCTACAGCCAGAGATCTTGTCATTGCTAAAACCCCTGCTTTTGCAGTTGCACTTGGTACTACATAAGCAGAACCTGTCCATGCGTATGTAGTTACTATATTTAAAACCACTGTGTTTTTATACTTGCTGTCGATCCAGTGTTTACCAAAAGCCAGGGTACAGTTCTTGGTACCTTTAAGTACAATGTCTATTATTATGTCAAATGCACGATGGGATAAGCGCTCTGTAGGGGATATAAAATTTCCTGCGGCATTATTTAACAATACATCTACCGATCCAAAGGTTTCTAAAACCTTATCTCTCATTGCTTGTACCTGTTCATATTCTCTTACGTCACACTGTACAGGCAAACAAGTTCCTCCAGTTTCAGATTCAAGTTCTTTTGCGGTATTTTGTAGTTTTTCAAGATCTCTGGAAGTAATAGCTACATTAGCCCCTAGTTCTAAGAAATATCTGGTCATAGATTTGCCTAGTCCGCTACCTCCGCCGGTAACTACTATATTTTTTCCTTTTAGCGCTCCATCGCGAAGCATTTTATCTGTATAACTCATATGTATATTATAGTAACGATATTTTTGCTAAGGTACTAAAAAAACTATGCACGCATAGTTTTTTTAGTACTTATTCGAAAGTAGAAATTAAAATTTCTAATATGGTAATTGCAGCATCACTAATTTTTGTACCTGGTCCAAATATAGCAACTGCTCCAGCATCAAACAGGTACTCATAATCATCCGGAGGGATTACACCGCCCACAATAATCATGATATCTTCCCTGTCATACTTTTTTAGCTCTTCTATTATTTGTGGCACAAGGGTTCTGTGCCCTCCGGCAAGAGAGGATACCCCTATAATATGCACATCATTTTCTACAGCTTGTTTTGCAGCTTCAGACGGGGTTTGAAATAAAGGGCCTATATCTACATCAAAGCCTATATCTGCATAACTGGTCGCGACTACTTTTGCTCCCCGATCATGACCATCTTGCCCCATTTTGGCAATCATTATTCTGGGTCTTCTCCCTTCCAGATCCGCATATTGATTTGCCAGCTCTCTGGCTTTATTAAAGGATTCGTCGTTTTTTATTTCTTTGGCATACACTCCTGTAAACGATTTAATTTCGGCTTTAAATCTCCCGAATTTTTTTTCTAATGCGTCACTAATTTCTCCCAAGGTAGCTCTTAATCTTGCCGCTTCTACTGCTAAAGCTAGTAAATTTTTGTTGTCATTGGTCGCTGCCAGAGTTAAATTATTTAAGGCATTTTGTACAGCTTTTTCATCGCGGGATGCTTTTACTTTTTTAAGTCCTTCTATTTGTTGGATTCTTACCGCCTGGTTATCTACTTTTAAGGTACTAATAAATTCCTCTTCTTCTAGGGTGTATTTATTGACTCCTATGATTATATCTTGCTGACTATCGATTCTGGCTTGTTTTCGGGCGGCAGCTTCTTCAATTCGCATTTTTGGGATTCCTGCTTCGATTGCTTTTGTCATTCCACCCAGTTCTTCTACTTCTTCAATAAGTTTCCATGCTTTATTGGCAATATCTTTGGTCAAAGATTCTACATAATAACTTCCTGCCCAAGGATCTACTGTACGGGTAATTTGGGTTTCTTCTTGTAGATATATTTGTGTGTTTCTGGCAATTCTTGCAGAAAAATCTGTGGGTAATGCAATAGCTTCATCCAGTGCGTTTGTATGCAAGCTTTGTGTACCACCAAATGCGGCAGCACTGGCTTCTATACAAGTACGTGCAACATTGTTAAAAGGGTCTTGAGCAGTAAGGCTCCATCCACTGGTTTGGCAATGGGTACGAAGCATTAAAGATTTTGGGTTTTTTGGATTAAATTGCTGAATTAGTTTTGCCCAAAGCATACGTGCTGCACGCATTTTTGCTATTTCCATAAAATGGTTCATGCCAATTGCCCAAAAGAAAGATAATCTAGGAGCAAAGGTGTCCACATCCATTCCTGCTTCTATTCCTTTTCTAATATATTCTAAACCATCTGCCAGAGTATATGCCAGCTCGATATCGCATGTTGCACCTGCTTCCTGCATGTGATATCCCGAAATGCTGATAGGATTAAATTTGGGCATGTTTGCAGAACAATACTCAAAGATATCTCCAATTATTCGCATAGACGGGGTAGGAGGGTACACATAGGTATTACGTACCATAAATTCTTTTAAAATATCATTTTGGATGGTTCCGGAAAGCAAACTTTTATCTACCCCTTGCTCTTCTGCTGCTACAATATAAAATGCCATGATTGGCAAAACAGCTCCATTCATGGTCATAGACACAGACATTTTATCTAATGGGATTTGATCGAATAGCACTTTCATATCCTCTACGCTATCGATAGCAACTCCTGCCATACCAACATCACCAAATACCCGTTCGTGATCACTGTCATATCCGCGATGTGTTGCTAAATCAAAAGCAACAGACAGCCCCTTTTGTCCTGCAGCAAGATTTCTGCGATAAAAAGCATTACTTTCTTCGGCGGTAGAAAACCCTGCATATTGTCGTATGGTCCAGGGTCTCAGGACATACATAGTTGAATACGGACCTCGTAAATATGGAGGAATCCCCGCAGAAAAATTAAGATGGCCTATATCGTTAACATCCTGTTTGGTATAATAGGATTTGATTTTTATTCCTTCAGAAGTAATATGCTCAGAAAAAGTTGTATTATCTATTGAGGGTGCAACTTTTTTTAATTGAATATGTTGAATATTTTTTCTGGTCATTTTAAAATTTCATTTTTTCAAGATATCGATCAAAGTTTACTTGAACAGGAGTTGTTAAATTGATCAAAAATGTTTGTTTATTAGCCGAAACAATGTAAAAAGTACCAAATCCTCTCATGTCGGTTTTGAAATTGTCAATCTGAAATATTGACCTGAACATTGTAAAATTTTTATTTTTTGAATAAGTAGCTGTAAGTTTCTTAAAATTTAAGTCGGTCATTAAACTTAATTTATCATTATTTTGTTTTATAATAGATAAAAGTGATTTAGCATCATTCCTGTTAAAATTTATATAAGGCAAGGTATTGATAGTATATGTTGATCCGGAGTCAGGGTCAAAAAATAAGCCGAAGGAGCCTTTTATATCCCTCATGTTTTCAAGTCTTCTTATTTCATTTGAGATACTGTTTTTTGCTATTGAAGAGTCAAGGGCTACCCTGTACTGCTCAATTGTATATCTTTTGAAGCCTTCTGGTAAAAAAGTTTTAACAGTATTCTTTTCCAGAGAGAAGTAATTTCCTGTTAAATAGTTGGAAGTACTTGAGTTAGATTTTTCAATCCAATTGCCAGCTTCTTTTATAACCGTACTACAAGAGATTAAAAATAAGGTTATACCAAAAAGAAAACCATAATTTATTTTCATTGGAAATGAATACTAATGATTGAAATGTAAAATTACGCTTTTATTGATAAACTACTTTAGAAAGCATAAATATAATTAAAAAGGTTCTTTTTGATGTGAAACTATTTAAAAGCTTTTTCAATAACCATTAAAATAGAATAGTAAATGTCAAAAGCTATAAAATTCTTTACTTCGATAGAGCAAAATTCTTTATCAGGGATGTAATAAATTCTTTGAGAAACCAATGATGTACTAATGTTTCCATCTTCTTCAAGTGTAGTAATAATCTCTTTAAAATCATCACTGGCACTAGTATTTTTAAGGCATTGTATAAAACCTCCTCTGTAATTAAAAATGAGGACTTCTTTTTCATTTTTTTGACCAGAAGTAGGAGTAGGGCTTTTTGCAACCTCTTTGTTTTCATACTCACTAAGGTTGACCCAAAGAGAATTTTTGTCAGTAGCATTTTTTTTGAAATCTCTGGCTAGCTGAATAGAATTACCAGAGGGGAGCTTTTTGAGGTCAATAGACAGACTGGCGACTTCTGCCAAAAAAGTACGGTATGTTTTTATAGAATCAGTACCAAATTTGTAATGGTTAAACAGGTCTTTTTCAAAAGAATCATAAGCCTTTTTTAAGATACCTGTTTTATCTACATTAAAACAATTAACAACAGATTGTGAGAACGTATTATTTGCACATATATATAAGCACGCAATAATGATTCTAGATCTAATCTTTAGGGGCATTGATTTAGATTTAGTTATATTAATTAGAAATTGGATTTATAAAATAAAGGAGTGAAGTTAATAATAAGTTTGTAAACATTAACATTTCTTTGTGTTTTTTTTTAATTCGAAACACATTTTAAGCACACAAATTTTACTTTTTAAGTATGTTTTATTCAAATGCTTTTTCGATTATTAATAGTACAGAGTAATAGATATCAAAGGCAATAAAACTTTTTACTTCGGGAGTATTAAACTCTTCGGTTGGTAAGTCATGAAGTCTTTGGGCAGTTAAAGACGGACTAACATTACCATCATATTCCAAAGTGTTAATAATATCTTTAAACCCATCACTGGAGCTATTGTTTTTTAGGCATTGTATAAAACCTCCACGATAATTAAAAGTCATTACTTCTTCTTCATTTTTTGGATTTGTTTCTGGGGTAGATGTTTGTTTTGAAACTTCCATTTGTTTGTCGTATGTGCTTAGCAAAACCCAAAGGGAGTTTTTGTCCTTTGCTTTTTTCTTAAATACACGGGCTAATTCTATAGAAGTACTTGAAGGTAGTTTTCGCAGGTTTATAGATAGACTGTATAGTTCTGTAAGAAACGTTCGGTATGTTCGTATAGAATCAGCACCAAACTTGTAATGGTTAAATAAATCTTTTTCAAAGGAATCGAATGATTTTTTTAATACCCCTATCGTGTCTATATCAAGACAGTCAAATTTTTTGCCATCGATTTGCGAATTACCTATAGCATTTATAGATAACACTACAAAAAATAACAGAACCTTATGTTTAATCTTTTGGGGCATGGATTAAAAATCAGTTGCAATAATAACTTATCACTTTTTTGTTAAGATACAAAAAATTAATGAGTTAGGCTTCTTTTTCTAAATATCTGCCTCGATTTTTTGTGTTAACCTTGTGATTGTAATTGGAGATAATAATGTTTTTCGTATTTTTTTCTCCGGGAATACGACTTTTTGAAAATCAGGAATATGCTCTTCAGGATTCTGATATTTATTGGATCCGGTTAATATGATTTTTTCATTATCAAATAATTCCTGTTCTTTTTCTGCACTTTCTTTAATTTTCTTTTGAATGACACCTGATTTTAATTGGTGTAAAAAACCACCACCTTCTTCTATATTTTTAAACAATTCTAAAGCTTTTTCTGCTATTTGATTAGTTAGGCTTTCTATATAATAAGATCCAGAAGCTGGATTAGAAACTAAATTAAAGTAGCTTTCGTTTTTTAGAATTAAAAGTTGGTTTAACGAAATTCTGGTTCCAAAATCATTTTCGAAATGATAAATATCGTCATAGGGCATGTTTTGCACAATATCTGCACCACCTAATACGGCACTCATACATTCTGTTGTGGTACGCAGCATGTTTACATTATAGTCCAGAATAGTTTTGTTTCTGTGCGAAGGATATGCTACTATATGGCATTCGGGTAGGGCATTATATTCTAAAGCCAATGCACTCCATAATATTCTTAAGGCTCTTAGCTTAGCAATTTCAAAAAAGTAATTGCCTCCAACTGCGATTTTAAATACGGGGATTGTATTTTTTAAAGCAGTAATAGAGTTGGATTCAAAATAATTCAAATACTCGTTGGCATGCCCTAGTCCATAGGCAAGTTGCTGCACCATAGTAGCTCCTGCATTTTGGTACAAACCAAAATCAATACTTATGGTACTTTTAAGGTTTGTATTTGTAGTTGCCTTGTTTAAAACAGCATGATCTTGAGTTAAGTTATCATACCAGTTTCCTGTTCTTGCCAGGTTGCCAATGATATCGGTCAAAACATAAATGTCAAGATGTGTTTCTTTGGCGTGATCATTAAGTTTTTGAATATATATACTGGAAAGAAATTTTGTTTCTATGTAGACAGAAATACCAGAAGGGATGTTTGATAAAAGGTCTTTTGGCAGAACCTGCTCGTTAGAGATTATAAAATGAATGCTTTCTGCGCCTCTTTTAATTTCTTTTAATGCTTTTATATTGCTTTTACCAGCATCATCTGCTATTATTTCAATACAGTTTTTCCAGATAGAAGGATGCGAAACTTCATTTTTTATGTTTATGATATCTTCTTGATTATAAAAAGGCTTGATATCAATTCCTTCTAATGATTTGTAAATCAATGCCTCATTATAATCTGCACCTTTAAGGTCAAACTGAATTTTTTGTTTCCATTGTTTTGAAGAAACGTCTTCAAAACTATTAAATAAAGATTTAGTCATCATTTTCGTTTTTAGGTACACTATCTTCATATTCGATGATGTATATTTCTTCATCATCACGTTTCATAAAATATTCTTCTCGCGCAAATTTTTCAAGTTCGTTGCTGTCTTTTAATATTTTAATATCGTTTTGATCTTTTATGATCTCTTTTATATAATACTCTTTATTATCATTAAGTTCCTGGATTTCCTGATCCAACTCTCTGTGAATTAGCCATGAATTGGTATCCAGAAACAACATCCAAATAACAAATAACAAGATAATAAGCACATATTTATTTAAAAATATGGCAAACACAGGTATCAGTGCCGGCTTGTTTTTTAATTTTTGAAAATATTGCTTTAGTTTCAAATTTAACAGATAATAATATTGGGGTAAAGGTACAAAAGTTAATTCAAGCGCTCCTTGATAATAGTACGTACAATATCAATGGCTACATTATTATAATTATTGTTTGGTATAATAAGATCTGCAAATTCTTTGGTTGGATCTATAAATTGTTGGTGCATTGGCTTTAGGGTGTTTTGGTACCGGTCCAAAACTTCATCTATATCCCTGCCACGTTCAACAATGTCTCTTTTTAACCGACGTATTAATCGCTCGTCACTATCGGTCTGCACATATATTTTAATATCAAACATATCTCTTATTTTTGGATTGGTAAGTATTAAGATTCCTTCCACAATAATTACTTTGCTGGGTTTGGTAGTAACTGTTTGGGTGGTTCTGTTGTGCTCTACAAACGAGTATACAGGTTGTTCTATGGTTTCTCCTTTTCTAAGAGCTTTTAGATGTTCACATAACAGCTCAAAATCTATGGATTGAGGATGATCAAAGTTAATTTTAACCCGTTCATCATACGTTAAGTGACTGGTATCTTTATAATAGGAATCTTGAGATATGACACATACTTCATTGTCTGGTAACTCATTTACAATTTGATTTACAACCGTGGTTTTACCACAGCCGGTTCCTCCGGCGATTCCAATAATTAGCATTCTGATTTTTTTGGCAAATTTAAAGATTGTTTTTGAGTTTTGAATATAATGTTTCTATAAGTTGGTGCTTATAAAACTGTTTGTAATAGAATTAGAGGTAAACGAATTGTCTTCTGCGGTTTTTTGTAAAAAAGATGTGGTAAGTTGCTTGAAATGTGCTTGTAATAGCTGTTATTGAGTGCTTTAAATGATAAAAGAACACTAATAATGCCAGATTACAGGGATGATTTTTTATAGAAAGGGCGCTTTATGAGATGTTTTCTAAAAGGGCTATTTTGAAAAATTATCGATGTTTATATCACTTATCAACTTAATGCTATCAATTATTGTAAAAATCAGAACAGATATAAAAGAAGCTGTTTTGGTATTTAAAAAAACAAATACTTTAGAAGTATGTTTAATCTAAAAATATATTGTTATCATGAAAGGTAAATTAGAAAATTTAAGAAAATTTGAAATGACTAAAAGTGAAGCTAAAAACATTAATGGGGGTGCCTGGACATGCTATCATGGAAACGGCACCCCTTATGCTTCTTTTATACATGCATCAGATGCTATTGCTTGGGCAGATCAAGGAGGTACAGGAAGATACTGTGTTGGAGTAGGAGCAGATGGACCTAAAGTAGAATTTGATGATAAGAAATAAATAGTACATAGATATATTATGTTTTAAAGCCCACCATAGCGATGAGCTTTAAAACATAATTAAAATTGGCTAAATCAAAAAAAAGAGTTTAAAATATGTTTATGTAGGCTTTATTTGGCTAATGCTTCTTTTTTAAACCCATTGTTGAACTTAACGTTTGTAGTGGTTTGTTCAAACAACACATTACCTTTACTGTTTCCTTCCCAATCTGCGGGGATTACTTTTCGTTTTGCCATAAAAGTATATCCCTTAACGGTTGCATATTCGATTTCCATAAGGGATACTCCCAACGAACTTCCTTTTACGGTAAACAAAAACCTATCAACAAGAAAAGTGTTTGGGTTGATGTATAAAATAAAATCATCCTGTACATCCCCAACCCCTTTTTCAAAACCTATTTTTACTATTTTGTAATTTATATTATTATAGCTTCTGTCTGGAAGCTGCTCATAAACAATACCCGGGTCTAATAATTTGGGCATCATGGTAAACCAGTAGTAATTTGCTTTACGTAAAAAATCAGAACTTAATAATACTCGTTTATCGGTTAATTTGCTGTCGTTAAGAGATACCCAAGAGTTGTTGCTTTCGTAATATTGCGTAACTATCCCTTCTTCTTTTGGAAGTACAAATGCTTCATGCTTTTTATATTGCCCCCAGGATATTTCTTCATTAAAGATATAGCGCTCTAAAGAAATATCACTTTTTTTATTGGCGGGACTATAAAAATGGTAAGTAAACTCTACGTCCTTTAATTTTTTAAGTAAGCTATAACTTCCTGTTTTAGATACCATTTTTTCAATGAGTGCTTTAGCAGGATCACCAGATGGGGTATCGCTTTTTTGTGTAAATCCAATACTAACCAGTAGCATGCAGGTTATACTTGTAATATGCGTTTTTAGTTTCATAGTGTATGTTTTATAAAAATCTATCTGCTTTTTCATTTTTGTCACGGTTTTTGCGTTTTATACTTTTGTTTTTTCCACCTCCAAAACGATAGGAAAGCCCAAAATAAACCGATTGTGTATCTCTTATAAATTCTCCTTCTTGAATAATAGTTCTATAGGCTTCAAAAGCAAACTTTTGCGTTTTAAATATGTCATTAAAATTAATACTAAAGGTTCCTTTGTTTTTTGCGAAATTATAACGAGCACCAGCATTTACAAAAAAGTTTTCCTTTAGCTCATATTGTAATATTTTTTGAGGACCTCTATAAAAACCAGCTATTTGCAACGTTATATTTTTAGATATTTTAAAGCTGTTGTTAAGCTTTGCGTTTAATAGCGTATTATTGGTTGTTACATTTTCCCCTTCGATCACTCCTTTTTGCGTTCTGGAGTACACATCTAAACTGGTGTTAAAACTCCACCATTTGGTTGGTCGATAACTCGAAGAAAATTCAAATCCATAAGCATCATTACTATCAAAGTTTGCATAATCAAGAATTAGTATGGTTGGATTATCTTCTTCAAAATATCCTATTCTGTTAATTTCATCTTTAATTTTTCTGTAAAAACTACCCAGAGTTATACTTCCTTTATTTATTTTTCTGGTATAATTAAGCTCGATGGAATTGGTAAATTGCGGGGTTAGATCAGGATTACCTATGATTATGATTTGAGGTGTACTAATTTGCCTGATAGGGTTGATCTGGTTTAATGAGGGTCTGTCTACCCGTCTGCTAAAACTTAATAAATAGGAGTTCTTTTGCTCTTCGTCCGGGGTGTATTTTAAAAACCCGGATGGGTAAATATTAAAAATATGATCTTTAAAGCTACTTTGCTCTCCTTGTGTTTCATTAAACTTAGAATCTACCGTATAGTCTTCTAACCGAACCCCAATATTGTATTGCCATTTCTTAAAATTTTGATTAAAAGTGGTGTAAAACGAATAAATATCCCTGTTGTACGAAAAATCAGAGTTTAAAAAATCAACACGACTTGTTGTATAGGTGTTTGTAGTTCGGCGTAAACGAGTTTCTAATCCTGTTTCTAAGACAGAGTTTTCAGTAATAGGATGTGTATAATCCAGATTTATGGTTGTATTTGTTCGTTTGTCTGCAACAGTTTCAGAATAGTTGTTCACAGGGGTGTTTCCTGTAAACCTAAAATCATTATCTGTATCACTCTTTAACGTATTATAGTCTAGTTCTAATTCGATACTATGGTTCTCTTTGGTAAAAGAACGTTTGTAATCTGCGTTGTAAGTTGCATTATAATTATCTGTATTAAGAGCATCAAATTGCACAAAATTAGAAGACATATTATTAAAAAAAGTAATTGCTTTCTTTCCATCAGATCTGGTGTCGAACAGATTCTGGTTGGTATATATAGAAAACGTGTTTTTATCATCGATAAAATAATCCATACCAACTTTAAACAGGTGAGATATACGCTCGTTATTATTTTTGGTTAATTGATTGGTTCGCTCCAAGGTTCGGGTTACTGTTCCGTCTGTTATTTGATTACCAAAACGGTTACTATAACTGCTATAGGTGTTAATTTTTCCTGCTCTGTAATTTAAACCTAAAGAATTATCATATCGTGCTTTTTCTCCAAAAGTAACCCCAGAGCTTAGAGTACCATTAAATCCTAAATTCGTACTTTTTTTTAAGGTGATATTTATGATCCCACTCATACCTTCGGGATTATATTTGGCAGATGGGTTGGTGATTAACTCTATGGTTTTTATGGATGACGAAGGAATTTGTTGTAACAGATCTGAGGCACTAATATTTGTTGGTTTTCCATCGATCAAAATACGAACATTTTCGTTTCCGCGAAGCGAAATTTGACCATCCTGATTAATATCTACAGTAGATATGTTTCTCATAACATCGCTTGCCGAAGCACCTGCATTGGTTAAATCCTGTCCTACATTAATTACCTTTCTATCTATTTTTTGTTCTATGGTAGATCGTTCTGCAGTAATTTCTATGGTGTCAAGAGCGATACCATCTTCTTCTATAGCAATAGTATTCAAATCAATTTCACTTTTCGATTTTGTGATCGAGACTGGTTTTAGGACTGTTTTGTATCCCATAAACTGTGCTTCAAAAATGTATTCGCCTAATGGGATTTTGTCTATCAAAAACATGCCTTGGTCGTTGGTTATTCCTCCTGTAACTACGTTATCGTTAGATTTTACTACAATAGTTGCATAGGGCATGGGTTCTTGAGTGTTTTTGTCCACTACTACTCCTGTAATGGTACCGGATTGACTATAAAATTTTATAGAGAACAGTAAAAAACATACTAATATATATCTTGTCATATTCTATTTTTGAATTAATTGAATTTCTGCAATAAGTTCAACTTCATTTCCTAGTGCAATTTTTGCAGGGGCATAATTAGTACCAACTTTAAAATCCTCGCGAAGTAGCACTCCGGTAATCGTAAAAACCTTTCTGGTGTTTTTAAATCTTGGATGTACATAACTGCCTTTATACACGGCTTTTAATGTTATTGGTTTGGTTATGCCTGTCATAGATAAATCTCCTGTAATTTCATATTCTTTATTCGATAATTTTTTAACAGAAGTGCTACTAAAGCTTATTTCAGGATGTTGTTCTGCTCCAAAAAAATCACTGGTTTTTAGGTGTTCGTCTCTTTTTTGTTGATTGGTATTTATGGATGCTGTGTTTATAACAATTTGTATAGCTGTTATATCTTCTTTATCTTCTGTAAAAGAACCCGAATACGCATCAAAAGTTCCTTTTATTTCACCAATCTTAAAATAGGGGATGCTAAATCCAATTTTGGAGTGGTTCGAATCCATTTGCCAGTTGGATTCTTGTGCATTGGTAACAAAAAGCCCTATAAAAAATAGAAGTACATATAGTTGTGTTTTTTTGGGTAGTTGATAGGGGGTCTTTTTACGTTTCATAAGTATATCGAATTAATAGTTATACCGCTAAACTAAAATTCATACTCATATCGTTTTAAATAAATAGACAAACACAAGGTAACCGTTGTTATATAGTTGTTTATCTGGTAAATATTAGTTGGTCTACCGTAAATGGGTTTTGGACTTCTGTACCCTATGGTTTGACATCCCCTGATTAATGATCTTCTTTAAATTTGTATCTTTAAAATTATTTGAGATAGAAAAATAAGATGATACAAAAGATTTATAAGTATTTAGAAGTTTCGCCCCTAAAGTATTTGGTTTTTGGGCTGGTTATATTTGCATTTTCGGCATCCAGTTCTAGTTGGTATTATGCTACTACCAGCGAATTACTTATTGTATATAGTATTAGATCCACAGTACAAATTGTGGTTGCTATACTCATTATAGAACTTTTAATACCTTTTCTTTTAAATAAACAAAAAAACATAGCTTTTATATTTTCATTAGCCTTTACACTACTTGTTTTTTATGCTGTTTGTACTGTAATATCCAAATATTATCTAGAGGCTACATACCCTGCTACTTATGTTAATTATTTAAAGCGTTTTTCAGACACCTCCTTATTAGCCAGACTTGTAAATATTAATGAGTTTATATCCAAATCACTATACTTGTTGTATCCAACTTTTTTGCTGTTGGTTTTTAAATTATATAATGACAAGCAGCATTTGCTAAAACTAAACGAACAGAAAAAGGCAACCGAACTGGCTGCTTTAAAAAACCAATTAAATCCTCACTTTTTATTTAATACATTAAATAATTTGTATGCATTAGCCTTAAAAAAATCAGATGATACCACCAAGGTGATCCAAAAACTTTCTAATATTCTGGATTATATCTTATACCGATGTAATGATAATTATGTGTCTTTGGATAAAGAAATTGACTTAATCGAGAATTATTTGTCTTTAGAAAAAATCCGTTATGCCGATAGAGTTAAAATTTCTTTTAGTAAAAACGTAACAGGTCAGGAAAAAATAGCCCCGTTATTATTGCTCACTTTTATTGAAAATGCTTTTAAACACGGTGTTAAAGAGGAAATAAATCAGGCGAGTATTGAAATCAATATTTCTAAAAAGCAAGAACAGTTAGTATTTACTGTAAAAAATAGCAAGCCGGCAGGATCTGCTGTTTCTGCAAACAAAGACTCTATAGGTCTTAAAAACATAAAAAAACAACTAGAATTATTATACCCAAAAGCGTACGATTTGATTATTGAAAACACCTCGAATTCCTTTTCGGCTAATCTTAAATTAGATATTATATGAAATATAAATGTTTAGTTATAGACGATGAACCTTTAGCCAGAGAATTAATAGAAACATATTTACAAAACTTACCCGATTTTGAGTTGATAGCATCCTGCTCCAGTGCTATTGAAGCCAGTTCGGTATTAAATGAGACTAAAATTGATTTACTTTTTCTGGATATTGAAATGCCGGTTTTAAAGGGAACCGATTTTTTTAAAAACCTGGTGTATAAACCGCAAGTAATTTTTACTACTGCCTATCGGGATTATGCAGTAGACGGGTTTGAATTAAATGCCCTGGATTATTTATTGAAACCTATATTTTTTGAACGCTTTTTTTTAGCTATTCAGAAGTTTTTGGAGCAGGAAAAAAAGCCAGATGCATATAGTACTTCAGAAAATACTGCTCCCCCAAAAAAAGATTCTGTTTTTGTAAACAAGGCAAAAAAACAAATAAAAATACCTTTTGAAGATGTTTTGTATATCGAGAGCTTAAAAGATTATATTAAAATTCACTTAGAGAATAAAACACTGGTTATAAAAGAAAGTATCTCTAGTTTTGAAAAACGTATTGATTGTCGTTTTATTCGTGTTCATCGCTCCTATATTGTAAATCAAGAAAAAATTACTGCGTACACCAAAAATGATATAGAAATTGGTGAAATAGAAATTCCTATCGGCAATAGCTACAAAGATAATATGCCTGATTTTTCAGAGGGGTTGTAGTTGTATAGAGCAAGAAAATGCATGTAAAACACAAAAAGACCTTCTGTTGGGTCAAAAAGACGCTCCGTTTCACTCCATAAGCTAAACGTTTAGCTATGGAGGTTGAAATTTTAAATAGCAGGGTTAAAATTTCAACGACCGAGGTTAAAAATTCAACAAGCTGGGTTAAAATTTCAAGGCCGTTAGTTAAATGCTTCGTCAAAAAGACGCTCGGGAGGGTCAAAAAGACCCATGACTTGCTCTTAGGGGTTAAACGTTTAGCTATGGAGGCTGAAATTTTAAGACACAAGGTTAAAATTTCAACTCCTGGACTACCTAATAAAGTTGCTATGCTAAAATCAAGAAAACAACGGTATTTTTTGTATTACTTCTTGAAAGAATACTAATTCAATTTTTGATAAATATACATTTGAGGAATAATACCAATGTCGTTTAGTTAAGCTGTATCTTTTTGAGGATTAAATGTCTGTAAAAACAAAATACCCCTTTACTTCCATCATGGATTCCAACCTACGTTGGAATGACAAGCAGAAAGCATTGTGTTTTGGTTATTTTGTCATTCCGTTGAAGAACGGAATCCACCATTAACAAACTTTAAATCAATAGTTTAAATTCTTAACTAAACGACATTGGAAATAATACTTAAATACAAATGTGTTATATAAATATTAAAAGTATAGTATGAAAACAAATTCAAATCCTCTAACAATACCTTCCAAGCATATTATAATTGTGTTAGTCTTCTTTCCATTATTATACATTGTAAATAGTTTTTTACCATGGTCTAAAGAGATTATGTCAGGTAATCGCAATTACTTTCTTACTTTTTGGTTTTCAATCCTTATGCTACATTGGAGTAATACTTTTTTGGCATATTGGTATGGTAAGAAAAGTGGATATAGTTTAAGGGATTTTGGTTATACACTTTCAAAAAAGACAACCCTAATAGCATTAACAGTTTATTTTCTTTTAGGCATTGGCTTTTTAATTCTTTCTTTAAATAGAAGTTCTGGGAATACAGTTTCTCAGTTGGACTCGATTTTATATAATTTTTATCCAATTACACTTACAGATAAAGTCCTATGGATATTTGTAGCATTAAGTGCTGGTTTTTGTGAAGAATTTGTTTATCGGGGTTTTGGAATGACAATTTTAAAATCAAGAAAATTATCAAATTGGCTTATAGTTTTATTAACATCCGTTTCCTTTGTCTTTATTCATGGAGTTGCTGCATTTGATATGTTTCCCTTCTACTTATTCTTTGGAATTTTATTTGCTATATTGCGTTTATGGAGAAAAAATATTATCCTGAATATTATAATTCATGCATTAATTGATTTATCTATAATCACAATCTCTTAGTCCAATTTGATTATGAACTATTATGAATTTGAATTTGATGTTGTTAAGATTTCACTTATATTCCTAATCTCTTTTGGCCTTTTTTCTTTGTTTGTTTTTAGAAGTTTTGTTTATAAGAACAAGCAAATCTACCTTTTAATCATTTTATCGATTCTAGCATTTGTAGACGCTTATCTATATATTTATTATCAAATAAAGCACCCAAATTTGATTCCTTCAATTGTTCTTGCACTAGGGCCATCATTATTATATTTTATAAAAAGTAAATTAAACAATAAAAAATATCATATAAAAAAAACGATATATCATTTTATTCCAAGTGTCATTCTATTGATAATAAGTATGTTGAGTTTTAACCCAATGAGTTCTCTTAATTACTATATAATTGTATTTGTGATTTTGCATTTTGGAATCTATCTTCTCGTGTCTATTAATAAATTAATTTCAAAAAAAATAGTTGTCCTTCGTTCAAGTGATTCTCAAAATTTATCTTCTTTTAAATGGGTTAATTTATTCAATGTGCTTTTAACAATCTCTTTTGTATATACAACAGCTTTAATCGAAGTTTTTACCTCTGGAGGTAATAGTATTAAATTTCGGTTTGTTGTTATAGCATTAGTCATCGGCTGTCTGTTTCTTTTAATTAGAAATTTTACGATTAATATGTTTCAAGTTTATTCTTTATTTAAAGAAAAAAAGAATAAGCGTACCATTGAAAAATATAAAGATTCTATTTTAACAAAAAGTGAAAGTAAAAAATTAGCAACTGACCTAGTTGATATAATGCAAAATAAAAAACCATACTTAAAAGAATCAATTAGTTTAAAAATATTATCAATAGAATTGAAAACACACCCTAAAATATTATCTCAAGTTATCAATGAAAATTTTGACAAGAACTTTTTTGATTATATTAATTCATATCGTATTGAAGATGCAAAGATTTTATTGGCAGACATGAATTATAAAGACTATAAAATATATGAAATTATGTATCAAGTAGGGTTTAATTCACGCTCATCGTTCAATACTTCATTCAAAAAGAATACTGGTATTACAGCAAAACAATATAGAGAAAGAAATTTATACAAATAGATAATTATTTTGTTTGACTTCCTGTAATAGTACTTTTACAACCAAATACCTGAATACATTTGCTTTTTAAGCATTCAGGTATGAAAACATCAATATGCATAGTACTTCTTTTACCTTTATTAGTATTGGGTCAATCTAAAACAATAAATAATACTAATCGAATTGCGAATGAAATAGATTCTTTGATTAATATTAAATCATATTTTAAAGCAAGAGTCCTTTTTAATAATAATAGAGGTGTACTAAGTGATTTTCACTATCTCAGATTAAAAGGAACAATATGTAATTTGTTCAACAAGTTAGAAGAATCTAATGAAGCTATTACAGCTCTTTTTATTAAATATGAAGATAAATTAAGTAAAACCGAAAAAAAAGATTTACTCAATGCTAAGCTATCAAATGCTGTCAAGCTATTTGATTATAAGTTGGCAGATGACGTTACCAATTTGATTACAACCGATTATAGAGATGTAATTACCGAGTTAGAGCTTAAAAGTACTTTAAATAATGGAAAAATATGGAAAGCTATTTCCAACTATCCTAAACAAACAATTGTTTTTGAAAGTGACTCTCAATTTAAACTTATTCCAGATAAAGCAGGCTTAAGAAACTTAACTGTTGTTAAGCAAAACAAAGAGTATCCTTTTATTTTTGATACAGGGGCAAATATTTCTACAATAGTGGAATCTCAAGCACTTAAAATGGGAATTGATATTATTGACGTAGCCATTAGTGTAAATACAATTACAGGTAAACGAGTTGACTCTAAGATTGGTGTGGCTTCTGAATTATCTATAGGAAATATGCATTTTACTAATGTGGTTTTTTTAATCTTTCCGGATGAAGCATTATACATTCCGCAAATAGATTATCAAATTAATGGAATTCTGGGTTATCCTGTTCTTTCAGTAATGAACGAAATACATTTCATTAAAAACGATGAACTTTTTGTTCCTAAAAAGAGTGAATTAGAAAAAGGCATCAATTTAGCTATAGAATACTTAACACCTATAATTAATTTGGTTGATGAAAAAGAAAATGAAATGTCTTTCACATTTGATACTGGTGCTGGAGTAACTATGCTTTATAAATCTTATTATGACTTAAAGAAGAAACACATATTAAGCAACTATTCTAAGACCAAAATTAGATTTGGTGGTGCTGGTGGAAATATTGAAATTGATGGCTATCATGTTGGATTTAAAGCAAGAATAAATGATGAAATAATTTCGCTGGAATCAGTTGATTTAATACCCGAATTGTTAAAGCCAAGTGATAGATATTCATTTGGTAATATAGGTCAGGATCTCATATCAAAATTTGACAAAATGGTTATAAATTTTGAAAAAATGTTTGTTCATTTTAGCAAATAAATCAATTATGGACTATTTATTTCAAGATATAAAAGGAGCATTACACATCATTTCATCGGTTCTAGCATTGGTGTTTGGTACTATTATTCTGATTCAAACGAAAGGTACTAAAAGGCATAAGGAAATAGGTTATTATTATGTTGCTAGTATGATTGTTTTAATTGTAACATCTTTTATGATTTACAGACTTTTTGAAAAGTTTGGCATTTTCCACTATGCATCACTTTTTTCTGCTATCAATCTTATACTAGGAATGTTACCTATGCTTTTTAAACAGCCAAAAAGAAATTTTATGTTCTTTCATCTAAACTTTATGTACTGGTCTGTCATTGGTTTGTATATGGCTTTTGCTGCAGAAATAGCAACGCGGATTCCAGACAAGCCTTTTTTTAAAATGGTATATCTCGCTAGCGGAATAATACTTGTGTTAGGATTTATTGGGTTTTTTATCAAACTCAAATATTGGAAAGAAATTTCAGGTTTGACTAAAAAATAAAAATTATGAAAAAATTATGAAAAAATTATTAACGATCATCATACTATTCATAATAAATATGGATTATTCAGTGGCTCAAAGTGCCAGTGATATTATGGATAAATACACTAAGGTTACTGGTGGTAAAAAGAATTGGGATAAAGTAAATTCCATGAAAGTAACAGGTATTGCTAAGCTATTAAATCAAGGAGGTCTGGAACTTCCATTTACACGTATTATGAAAAAAGACGGAAAGCAAATCACATCTTTAAAAGTTAATGGTATGGATTATATATCTATAGCTTTTGATGGCAAAATTGCTTGGGGTTCAAATCAACAAATGCAACCAGAAGCTAAAATTGACGATACTTCACACAATACAATGATAACTAAATACGATTTTCCCTATCCTGGACATAATTGGAAACAAAATGGATACACAGTTGATTATCTAGGAAAGGAAACTGTAATAAATACCGAAACTTATAAAATAAAACTCACTAAACTACCACAATTAGTTGATGTAAAAGAAGTTGAGAATATTCTATACCTATATTTGGATGCTAAAAAGTACGTGCCAATTCTAACAGAATCAATTGTGATGACAGGTATTGATAAGGGGAAAATATTAAGATCTTTTCTGTCTAATTACAAAGAAGTAAATGGTCTTTTATATCCGTTTATTGTCACAATGAAATATGAGGAAGAAACATTCCAAATTCTAGAAACTGAAACAGTAGAATGGAACTCAGAAATTGATGATTCTATTTTTGAAATGAAAGCAAATTAAATAATTAAAACTAAAAAAATGAAAACAAATTTAAAGAGATTAACAGTAGTAGCTTTAGTATTAGTTAGCTTCAGTTTTGTGAACAACTTTTCAAATTATACTCTAGATGTTGGTCATACACACGTTGGCTTTGAAGTCGAACGTTTTTTAGTTGGAGAAGTCGAAGGTCGTTTTAATGATTTCAACGCAACTATTTCAATGGAAGGTGAAGATTACACAACTCTTGCTATCAATGCAATAATTAATGTAAATAGTTTAGATAGTAATAATGAAACAAGAGATGGACATTTAAAAGGCGAAATGTGGTTAGATGCTAATACATATCCTGAAATTGTTTTTCAATCTACGTCAGTTAAGAAAGAAAGCAACGATAAGTATTCTATAAACGGTAAAATGACTATCAAAGGTGTCACTAAAGAAATAAACTTTCCAATTGAAATACTAGGTCCATTTAAGGATCCTACTCAAAAAGAGGCGATAGGTATAAAAGCAGATTTCACTCTCAACAGGTTTGATTATGGTATAAAATTTAACAAAAAAATGGATAACGGCTCATTCTTTATTGGAGATGTTGTAAAGATAAAATTGAGAGCCCTTACTTATAAAGAATGAGCGATGAAAAACAATTAATATTATGAAAAAACAGATAAGTAGTTTTTTTTATTTGCGATATTTTTTTCGTGTAATGCACAAATATTAACAGAATTAGATTTTCTTGAAGGGAAATGGAAAATTGAAAAAAAAGAAATATATGAAGAATGGAACAAAGAAAAAGATTTTTATGTTGGTACTTCATATAAGACAAAAGAAGGTAATAAAACAATTACGGAAACTCTTTTAATAAAGAGTGAGGACAATAAGATAATTTATATGGCGACAGTACCTAACCAAAATAACAGGAATGCAATACCTTTTATTCTTAATAGAGAAATAACCGATAAACTTTCATTTGAGAATTTAGTCCATGATTTCCCGAAGAAAATACAATATCAAAAATTAAGTCCTAAAGAAATTTTAGTAAAAGTACTTGGATCAGAAAACAAAGGGTTTTCTTAATAAATTAATAAAAGTAGAATAGCTTGATTAAAATTGTTTAGTTGAAAGAGCAATTCTATATAAAAGTACTTTTTTTAATCGCTTTGTATCGGTTAAAAGCTAAAAGTAAAATCAACGAATAAATTTTTAAAGAGTTCATAAAATTATAATTGTAAAAAAATGGCGAATATTAGACATAACTTAATGATTAATGCATCTATTAAAGAGGTATATGATGCTATAACTTTAGAAGATGGTTTAAAGGGTTGGTGGACAAATGATGCTAAAGCAAAATTAGAAATAGGCTCTATCAATCATTTTAAATTTGGAAATGAATATTTTAATAAAATGAAAATCCTAAAGTTGGGAGAACCAAATCTTATTCTTTGGGAATGTGTAGATGGAGATAGAGAATGGATAGGAACGAAGCTAAGTTTTGAACTTAAAGATAAAGAAGAAAGGACCTTTTTAAAGTTTTCTCATTTAAACTGGAATGACGAAAGTGATTTTTTTGGATTTTGCTGTCACCATTGGGGAAGGTATTTAGACAGTTTAAAATCACTTTGCGAAACTGGAAAAGGTCAGCCATTTATGGTATAAATTGTTAAATCAAGAATCAATTATTGTGTTCAATAAATTATATATAATCATAATTCTATTTGTATTTCATTTTGGCTCATTATTTGGGCAAAACTTAATAAAAGATTTCACAAAGTCTTTATGGCAAGGAGAAGGAATGTTAATGGGTGTTCCTGCGACATTTAAGATGGATTGGAAATTAGTACTAAACAATCAATTTCTTGAATTACGGTTTTCAAGTATTCGTAAAGATGAAAAAGGCAATGAGATTGTTTTTGAGGCCATAGGTCTTTATAAACTTTCGGAAGCTAAATCACTAACAGGATCGTGGTTTGATTCAAGAGGAGTAACACTGCCGTTAAAAGGTGAAATTCATAATAACCAATTAATAATAAATTGGGGTAGCAAAAAAACAGAGCAAGGTAGGACAGTTTATACTTTAATTAACAACAATAATATCATGGTTAAAGATTATGTCCTGAAAAACAATGATTACCAGGTATTTGGTGAGGTAAATTATATAAGTAAAGAATAAATCGATCTACAATAAAATGACAATAATCAAATTTAAAACAATTCATATAATTTTATTTTCATTAGTGTTTTTTACTTCATGTAAAGGCTCAAAAAAAGATAAAATTGTAAATCAAATTAATTCAACAAAGCAAAAATCAATTATTATGCAAGGCTCAAAACCAAAAGTAACCGGAATAGGAGGTATTTTTTTTAGATCAGCTAATCCAAAAAAAACTATGGATTGGTATGGTAAAAATTTGGGCCTTGCTATAGATCCCCATGGCTCGGTATTCGAATTTAGAAATGCGGATAATCCTCAAGAAATTAACTATTTAAGATGGTCGCCTTTTGATGAAAATACAGATTATTTTGAGCCGTCAAAAAAAGATTTTATGATAAATTATAGAGTTCAAAATATTGAAGCCTTGGTGAAAAAACTAAAGGATAATGGCGTAACTATAGTTGATGAAATCACAACTTATGACTATGGAAAATTTGTTCATTTATTAGACAATGATGGCAATAAAGTAGAGCTATGGGAGCCTATCGATAATTTCTTTACTGAAATAGGCGGAGTAACAACAAAATAAACTACTGTAAAAATATAGTCAATAAAGAATCTAATCAAGATGTACTTAGACGGATGCATACCTACTACTAGGTACTACCATTACCATATCCATAGGTAGAAGAAAAGGATACGTTCCTATGATATACTACTTAAATAAGGAGCAAACTTAGATTTGGTGAACCGCCTGTTACGAGACCCGTATGGGGCAGGTGGGACTTCAATAAAATTAGTGTAAATATTTGATTGTTAATGATGTAATATGGTTTCTTGTTGGGCTACTCGACTGTGAAATGTTTTTTTATTAATAATTTATAGTCAAATTTAATTCCCTAAACTCTATGGATTTTTCTTGACTTAAATTGTCAAATTCAAGGGTTAAGTGGATTCGATTTCCTTTTTTGAATCCTATATCATCACAGTTTTGGAAATGGTTTTTAAATTTTTTTCCATTGCTACTATATGGTATTTCAAACTCAGCTCTAGTGAGTTTCTTAATTCCATTTAGGTGTTCAAAGTTTTTTTTGCTATTTTTTTTTTTTTGCCTTGATACGGAAGCCTGAAGGTCCAAGGTAGCTTTGGATATTTTTCATTTGTAATTATGTCAATTGGCATCCCCTGCGGTAAGTAAGTTGGCTGATAGGTTTCACTTCTCTCAAAAAGTTTGTCAGTCGAATTAGAGTTAACTAAACACAATCCAAATGGGGAATATTCATTTTTAGAGAATTGAGAACGCTCCCAAAGTTTTGTTTTAGAGGTTAATTCACTTTGGATTTCCCTTGCGCTTACAACCCATAAAATTTCAAGATAAAAATTTTCAAAGTAGAATTTTCGGTTAGTTGTTCCTTGTCCGGGATGAACTCGATTACTTCCTTCAATCAAACCAAACCTAACTAGGTTATCAGCTTCTTTTCCGTGGTTATTAGAAAAAATAAATATGTGATCTACTTCCATGTTTACTGCTCGGTCAAAATGTTTTACAACACTAAGTGTAAGATGAGCGATAGCATCTTTGATTAAATCGTTTGCGCAGCG
>NZ_CDSBKO010000023.1:0-79270 GCF_977115655.1 Aquimarina sp. | reverse complement strand
TGTTGCAACCTTTCCTCTTCTGCCAATCGTGCAGCCTCAGCAGCAGCCTCTTGTTTCAACCTTTCCTCTTCTGCCAATCGTGCAGCCTCAGCAGCAGCCTCTTGTTGCAACCTTTCCTCTTCTGCCAATCGTGCAGCCTCAGCAGCAGCCTCTTGTTTCAACCTTTCCTCTTCTGCCAATCGTGCAGCCTCAGCAGCAGCCTCTTGTTGCAACCTTTCTGCTTCCGCCAATCGTGCAGCCTCAGCAGCAGCCTCTTGCTGTAACCTTTCCTCTTCTGCTTTTTCTGCTTCTTGCTCAGCCATTACTACTTCTAGCTGTTTTTGTGAAGCAATACGTTCTTCTTCTGCCTTTTGCTCAGCCATCTCCACTTCCAATTGTTTTTGTGAAGCAATACGTTCTTCTTCTGCTTTTTGCTCAGCCATCTCCACTTCCAATTGTTTTTGTGCTGCAAGACGCTCCTCTTCTGCTTTTTGCTCAGCCATCTCCACTTCCAATTGTTTTTGTGCTGCAAGACGCTCCTCTTCTGCTTTTTGCTCAGCCATCTCTGCCTCTAATTTCTTTTGTGCCGCAAGACGCTCTTCTTCTGTTTTTTGTGCAACGACCTCTGCCTCTAATTCTTTCTGGGCAGCTATCCGTTCTTCTATTTCTTGCTGTTTAGCTGCTTCTGCTTCTCGAATGGCTTCTTCAGCTGCTATTCTTTCTTCTTCTGTTTTTTGTTGTGCAACTTCTTGTTCTATTCGCCTTTGGGCTGCTAAACGTTCTTTTTCTTCTTCAGATTGCACAACTTCACGATCAACTTGTTTCTGTGCAGCCAGGCGTTCCTCTTCTGTTCTCTGTTCTGCCATTTCTGCCTCTAGTTGTCTCTTAGCAGCCAGACGTTCCTTTTCTGTTTTTTGTTTATTAAGTAGCTTTACTTCCTCTTCTCTTTGTAACTCTAATTCTCTTGCTGCTTGTGCTTCTTTTTCTCTTGCTTCTGCAATAGATTTTTCTAGTTCACTAATTGCTTTTTTATCTTGGCTTCTGGATTCTCCTTTTTCGTTCTGTAATTCTCTTATTAATTTGTTTTGTTCCAGAATTTCTTTTTTAAGTCTTCTAATTTCAGAGTCTCTTTCCTCGTATGCTTTTTGAGTTCCGGATTTAGATTTGCTTCGTCTTTTTGGTTTTTCAGTTTCAAAATTGTATGCTAAACCTATCTCATGAGAAGCTCCAAAATTACTAGTATCCCCAAAACCAGTTTCATAAGTATATCCTACAGAAACGTTAGGGGTTATATTACCTCCTACACCTAATGAAACGCCATAAAAGCTATTATACCCTACCTGTCCCCAACCTAATGCAGGCAATTCGGCAATGACATTGCCTCCATATCTTAGATTTGAAGTATCTGTTCCTGAATCAGGTAACATATTTACATATCCTATTCCTCTAATTATTTTATCTGATCTCCTTTCCAGACTAGTAGTATACATAACATGCCCTGTAAAAGCCATATTGTCTGTTAATAACTCACTGGATGTTAAATTATAAGCAACAAGATTAGATACTGAAATACCAACGTCAAATTCTTGATAATTAAAATTAACTCCAGGGGTTAATTGAAAAACAGAACTGTTTTCATAATTAAGAATAACAGGGTCGCTTATTTCTACTCCATTATTTAAGACAATACTTGTAGCAGAGTCTATGTTAGATTTGATTCCGCTTTGAGAAAATCCCAGATTTAACCCAAAAGCAAGGTTCATATCCCTGTTCAGTTCAACATTATATGCAAAATTAGCTATTCCTCCAAAGTATCTGTAAATTCCTTCATTTTGTTGGTGTAAGCCTATAGAAACTCCTATTTTTTCTTCAAAATTAGCAGTATAATTAATTAAATATGTTTGAGGGTTGTCATTAAATGAAGCCCATTGAGTTTTGTTATAAACGTTAACAGATTTCTTGTTTTCGCGTACTAAAGAAAAAGTAGGATTAAAATAAAAACGATTATATTTTACTAGGTTATGAGTTGGTATATCGGTAGGAAGAACTCCATAAGTAGTGGTACTTTTATCCTGCCCTTTAAGAACATTAAAGGATATACATACGATTATTAAAAGTAATTTTTTGACCATAAATTATCTCATTACCGTTATCGAACCTTTTCTGACTACGGAATTATTTTTTGTGATTATATAATAATATAAAGGATCTTTACCCAAAGATTTAGAGTTCTCTACAGGCCAATTGTTTTGATAACTTGCCGAAGTATAATCTACCTGACCTCTGGAAGTATAAATAGTTACTTCTACATCTTGTTGATTAAATAACGATGGGGGTAACAACCAATTATCATTGATTCCATCATTGTTGGGCGTAACCACATTAGGTATAATCTCTGATCTTCCTGCTACATTTGAAATGGTTATAGGCTGTGAATCTATAATACAATCTCCAAGCGTAATCCTTACAAAATATTGTCCTGTAATATTGGTTACGATGGCATTAGTTCCCTGTCCTGTTATAGTACCTTCATTGGTGTTACCATCTACTATTAATTTATTCTTTCCATCCAATACCCTAAACCATTCATACGTATAGCTAGTACTTTGAGGTACACTTAAAGTAGAGTTTTCTCCAAAAGGTATAAATGACGGTGATGCAGAAATAACCACACTATTTCCTAAAAATTCAACCGTTAAATCGTTAGATCTGGAGGTATCTAAAGTTGTTCCTCTTAGGGTTGCCTCTAATGCATATACCTCTCCTGTGTTATCCTCGGTAACACTAAATGTCGTTTCGGTAACACCAGTAGACTGGGTGCCTAAAAACCATTCAAAATCAAAAAAGGAATATTGATCGGTGGTAATAGGAACCTCTACTCCTGTATTGGTTATACCAAACAAGTTTTCCAAGCCTAAAGACCCTGTTCCTTCCTCACAATTAAATAAATTGGTAATTACTGTTTTAAACCCAACTGGTTCAAAAACTTCGGTTGTTACCTCTAAGGTATCCATACAGGCATCATTTGCAAATAAACTTGCACGATATACTCCCGGATCGGTTACTATAACAGACAAAGCTCCCGGATCTGTAATCGGAAGCACTCCTTGAAAACTTATACCATTTCTAAACCACTCTATAGTACTGCCTGTGGGAGGTGCATTGGTGGTTATACTCAAAGTCAAGGATGTTTGGGTGGGTAATATCATGATCTGGGGCGGAGGTCGTGTTAAAATATCAGAGCCCAGATTAATAACCTCAACAGGATCTGTAAGTATGGAACAAGTTTCTGTACCTATTACATTTACAGTATAAACTCCTGCAAAATTACTTTGTGGTAAAACTTCGGATGGACCATCAAATTCTGGGACAAGAACACCATCCTTAAACCACTGATAGGTGAAACCAGGATCCGTAACACTGGTGGATAGAATCTTAACATCGCTAGGACAAAAGGATTGTGGCGAAGGCTCATTGATTCTAACCGTAGTTTTATTAAAATCAATAACCTCTACTGTTGCACTATCAAAATTATAAAAGGCATTACAACTTCCAAAATTAACCTCTACTTTGTATGTTCCAACTTGCGTTACATTTTGTAATGTAGAAGAAGACTCACCAGAAATAATCGTTCCGTTAAAAGACCATATATACTCAGGAAAATCTCCTGGTAGAGCAGTTAGAATAGAGGACTCGCCACTACATAATGCTACTGTATTAGACTCAATATTAGAACCTGTTAAAGTAATTCCTTTAGAAAAATCAAAATAATAGATAACAATCCCAGTTCTTACTGCACTTATATAATTGCTCGCAGGAACTCTTACCCGAAGGCTATAATTTTCACCTCTTAAATCTGTAGGTATAGGAAAGGAAGGAAATGTTATTGTTCCATTAGGCGGAATAGCCACAGAACTGGTAAATGTTGTTAAAGTTCTTGTAGTATCATCTGAAAAAAGACCAGTAGCATCAGACAATTCCAGAATATATTCTGTATTGGGTCCAAATCCAGAAGGAGTTTGTGCAACTGCTTCCCTATTAGGACTATTTTGATTTACACAAAGTATGGTAGTTGTGGATCCACCTATTGAAAATAAAGGTGCCTCTATTTGCTGTGTATAAACTTCTTGTACTGAAAACAGGAAGCCTATCACAATAGCAATTAATGATATGGGGTTAAGTCTTTTTTTCATGATATCACACTTATAATCAAGGTGAATATGCTATATTAACTTTGCGATTTGGGGCGCTTGTTAATAATATTGTTAATATATTTTTTACCAAGTCATAAAATTAAAAATTAAATATTTATATCAAACTAAAATTTAAGATTTTTTTGTAATAATTTTCTGACCTTTTGACAATTGTTTAGTTTCATACTCCAATAATGCATACCCAAAATACATCCTAATATACATAAAATTTTGTTAATCAAAGTATTGAGGAACTTTTAAAAATTATATTTTAGATAAAAAAAAGGTGTTTTTTCCCTTCTTTTAATAAAGAAAACGGTTATATTTATAGTAAAAGTAAAGGAATTAACACAGATTATGATGCATTCAGCAAAAACTAGAGCTATTAAAAAAGGTTTTTTTTACCGATAAAGTGTAAAAAAAGACATAAAAATTTTAATGTTAAAAAAATATTTTTTTTAAGAAACTAAATAAAAAAAGACATAAAAAACTCATAAAGTTCAGAAATCCCAGGTTTTTATCAAATCAAAAAACTTTCTTTCAACACACTGATGGCTCTGCCTTGGTATTATTCTTTTTTTTAATTATTTTCTCTTTAATGAATCAACAACCTTGGAGCAAGCTCACAAGATATGCTTCCGAAATTATATTTTGTTTTCGAGACAAGTCAGGGAGTGAGACCCTCAATGAGGGATTAAAGTTTTATCAAATTTATCTCATTACCGTTATCGAACCTTTTCTGACTACGGAATTATTTTTTGTGATTATATAATAATATAAAGGATCTTTACCCAAAGATTTAGAGTTCTCTACAGGCCAATTGTTTTGATAACTTGCCGAAGTATAATCTACCTGACCTCTGGAAGTATAAATAGTTACTTCTACATCTTGTTGATTAAATAACGATGGGGGTAACAACCAATTATCATTGATTCCATCATTGTTGGGCGTAACCACATTAGGTATAATCTCTGATCTTCCTGCTACATTTGAAATGGTTATAGGCTGTGAATCTATAATACAATCTCCAAGCGTAATCCTTACAAAATATTGTCCTGTAATATTGGTTACGATGGCATTAGTTCCCTGTCCTGTTATAGTACCTTCATTGGTGTTACCATCTACTATTAATTTATTCTTTCCATCCAATACCCTAAACCATTCATACGTATAGCTAGTACTTTGAGGTACACTTAAAGTAGAGTTTTCTCCAAAAGGTATAAATGACGGTGATGCAGAAATAACCACACTATTTCCTAAAAATTCAACCGTTAAATCGTTAGATCTGGAGGTATCTAAAGTTGTTCCTCTTAGGGTTGCCTCTAATGCATATACCTCTCCTGTGTTATCCTCGGTAACACTAAATGTCGTTTCGGTAACACCAGTAGACTGGGTGCCTAAAAACCATTCAAAATCAAAAAAGGAATATTGATCGGTGGTAATAGGAACCTCTACTCCTGTATTGGTTATACCAAACAAGTTTTCCAAGCCTAAAGACCCTGTTCCTTCCTCACAATTAAATAAATTGGTAATTACTGTTTTAAACCCAACTGGTTCAAAAACTTCGGTTGTTACCTCTAAGGTATCCATACAGGCATCATTTGCAAATAAACTTGCACGATATACTCCCGGATCGGTTACTATAACAGACAAAGCTCCCGGATCTGTAATCGGAAGCACTCCTTGAAAACTTATACCATTTCTAAACCACTCTATAGTACTGCCTGTGGGAGGTGCATTGGTGGTTATACTCAAAGTCAAGGATGTTTGGGTGGGTAATATCATGATCTGGGGCGGAGGTCGTGTTAAAATATCAGAGCCCAGATTAATAACCTCAACAGGATCTGTAAGTATGGAACAAGTTTCTGTACCTATTACATTTACAGTATAAACTCCTGCAAAATTACTTTGTGGTAAAACTTCGGATGGACCATCAAATTCTGGGACAAGAACACCATCCTTAAACCACTGATAGGTGAAATCTAAATCGGTAATACTGGTGGATAAAATCTTAACATCACTAGGACAAAAGGATTGTTGCGAAGGTCCGTTAATCTGTACTGTTGTCTTATTAAATTCAATTACCCCTATACTAGCCTGATTTAAAAAAAAATTTCTTGTACAATCACCAAAATTGATTTCAACAAAATACCTCCCTAATTGATTTACATTTTTTAACGTAGACTCCGACTCACCAACGATTACATTTGCATTTTCAATCTTGTCATCATTAATATCAGCATTAAAATACCAAATATACTCAGGAAAATTAGCAGGGATAACAGTTAATGTTACGGATTCACCTTCACATAATGCTACAGAACTTAAACCTACAACGGGTCCATTTAGGGTAAAACTATTAGAGTTAGAATCAAAGTAGTAAATAGGAATGTTTTCTTGTACAGCACTTAAAATACTACTAGCAGGTACATTTACACGCAAACTATAATTCTCTCCTCTTAAATCTGTAGGGACAGGAAAAAAAGGAAACACTATATCCCCATTAGGGGGTATAGCGGTAGTGATTGTAAATCTAGTCAAAACTCTAGTTGTAGCATCAGAAAAAAGACCGTTCTCATCCGACAATTCTAAAACAAATTCTGTCCCCGATGTAAATAAAACATTAGCTTTTGCTATCGCTCTTCTATCAGGAAAGTTTTGGTTTACACAAAGTATTGTTGTAGTGGACGAACCAATAAAAAATACAGGTGCTTCTATCTGCTGCGAATAAACTTCTTGTATTGAAAACAGGAAGACGACTACAGCAGCAATTAATGATACGGAAGTAAGTCTTTTTTTCATGATATTATATTAAAACCAAATAGTATTAGAATAATTAAGAGATAGTACGTACAGAAAACGAGGAAGCATCTTTCCTTATTTTTAAATACTATACAATATCTATTCTCTTCATTGTATTAAGATTTATTTTATAAACTTATAAACAAATCACTTTCTTAAAAACTATAGAGTGTTAATTTTTTGTTATTTAATGAAGCATAAGTATTTGATAATAAGATTCTTAATTGAGTTAATTTTTAAATTACAAAATGTATCAACTATAATTATCGTAAATCTGTTTTAAAAAGAACTATTCATTAAGAAATCTAAATGGGAATCAATAACCTCGGAGCAAAAATACGAGATATGCTTCCGTTTTTTTGCGAGGCAAGCCTCTGTAAATTAGCCTCTCAATAAGGGACTAAATCTTATAAAAAAGAAGGGGGTCTGAAAAGTAAAACTTCTTTCTTCTATGAATTTTTTAAAAACCTTCTACCAGAGCTTTTTGGCAGTAGTTTCTGCAAGATCTTTTACTTTTATACAGTACAGTATAAATTCGATATATGTCTTGTGTTTAAAGATATTAATTAAAAAATATATTATTAATATTAAGTTATCAAAATTAATATATTATATTAATTATCAGGTATTTACGATAAATTAATTGGTTTTATAAGCTTTTGAAAATAAGCATATTAACAATAAAAGTTCTTTAAAAACATGCTTAATATGAATAAAAGATATGGGAATACTTCATAATATTATATATTTTTAAAGTATTCAAAAATCATCTTTATTTTTATAAAAACAGGCTAAGATTTATAAATCTGCTTTTTTCTATATATAAAAACAAACTATTTTATTTAAAAAGTATAGTTTTAAACCAATTTTTCTTTATTTCATTGTAAAAACTACTCTATTAAGCATCTTTTTTTACAGATTGCTACTTATCGAATAAAAAAACCCTGATTATCATAGATAGTCAGGGTATATAAAATGATTTTAAAAACTATTTACTCTTTCGTTTCCGTAGTTTTAGTTTCTTCTCCGTTTAATTCTTTAAGAATTTTATCGGTAAGATCTAACTCTTCTTTACCATACAGTATATTACTTGCTTCTGTATCTCCATAGATATATGTATACCCGTTTTTCTTACCATAATCCTCAATATAGCTCTTTACTTTATTGATAATAGAGTCTATTTCTACCTGACTACCTTGTTGGATCTCTTGCATTTTGGCTTGTTGCTCTCTTTGTAAACCTTGTTGCTTTGCCATTAGCTCCTGCTCTTTCTTTTCTCTATTAGCATCAGACATGGATTTCATGATAGTTTGGTATCCTTGTACCTCGATTTGAAATTGTTTTGCTTTTTCCTCCAATTCAGCTCGCACTTCGTTATTTTTCTTTGTCCATTTTTCTTGTGCTACTTTCATTTCTTTAAAGTCAGAAACAACTCTGGTATTATTTACATAACCCGTTTTTTCTATTTGTTGATTACAAGAAGCTAAAACCAAAAATGCTCCTGCGATCCATAAAAATTTTTTCATTTTTCAAAAATTAAGTTCTACGCAAAAATATCAAAGTTAATGTCATGTTTATCTATTATCTTAATAAAAAAACAGATATAAGAAAAAACGATCGTTTTACTATTTATAATACATAAATCTTATAAAAAATAATCAAAAATAAAGCGATTTAAGCCATTCTTCAAAAAAAACAATACAAAGACACCTTAACCTTATTAAAAACACAAAAAAGGCACTTAAAAATAGGTATTAACTGTTTTTAAGCACATAAATATGAGAAGAATATTCTTTGGTTTGGTTTGCTTTACTATTAGATTCTAAACCTATCCAAAAAGCTTTTATAAAATTGATTTTACCGTTTTTATACTTTTCTGATAAAAGAGACACATAAAAAGAATCAAATTTCATTGGAAGCACTTTTTCTAAACTAAAACCTTCTTCTTTAAAAAGTTTTTGAATAGAATTTTTTGAAAAGTGCCAAAGATGTCTGGGAACATCATAAGCTGCCCAAAAGGATTTATAATATAGTGCATCATAAGATTTAAAATTAGGAACAGCTATAATCACATACCCGTTAGGTTTTATAAGTCGTTTTAATTCTTTTATTTGATTTTCTACATCTGGTATATGTTCTAAAACATGCCACATCGTAATAACATCAAAGCTTTGAGATTCAAAATCTGTAGTATTAAAATGTAAATCAATTCCTTTTTGCCTGGCTAATGCTTTGGCGTGTGTATTTGGTTCTACTCCTTCTATTTTCCAGCCTTTATTTTTGGCTGTATTTAAAAAATCTCCTGTTCCTGCCCCAATATCCAAAATCTGCTTTGATTCACTATTTAATTTAGAAATTAGCTTTACTTTTTTGTTTAAAGAGTACACTTTAACTATATGATATAGTTTTTCAAAAAACGATCGTTTTGCATCTGTATGAGAAATATAATCTTCACTTTCATAATATTTTCCTAACTCATCTTCTTTAGGTTTTGGTGAAGTAATCAACATATCGTATTTTTTATCATATAATAACTGAAATGTTTCTCCAGATACTGTATAATCTTTACACTCGATAAAAAAATCTAAATCGTTTTGTTTATTCATTATGCAAGTAGAAAATTTAAAATAATGGTTCTTTTTTTATATTGCTTTTAATATCGATTAAAAATGATCGGGTTTTATTATAAAACAAAGATTTTATAGTAAAGGCAATTATCTCTATTTGGATCTTCAATAATAATTTTTACAAAAGTTTATGCTTCTCCAATTTCGTTTTCAGTATCTTCTTTATCAATTAAGTCAGAAACTAAATTCATTCTTACTTCTCTATCTACTTCAAAACTTATTTTAACATTAAACTCGATATCTAAGTATTTAAACAAAATTGTATTAAAATATTTTAAGTTTTGATTCTCTGTTAAACCAAATTGTTTTCTAAGGGATCTTTTTTCTTTTTCTGGAAGCATTGGTGGTTTAAAGATTAAAGCCTTCTTATTAAATATGTTTTCTGTTTCCATTCTAAAATTATCAATTTATTTTACTTTATGTGTGGTTATGGAAGAAAAAAGAAAAAAAGCCACTAAAATTAAAATAAAATACTTTTTCATTACTATGATTATTTTTTCTGTAAACGAAATAATAAATCTATTGTACTATATAAGCAAAAAATGTTCCACGTGGAACTATTCTTTAGATCTGTCATAAACTTCTACTTCTAAAAGAACACCAAGATCATTAGCTGTTTTTAACACATTATCATAATTATCTTCTTCTAAAATAGTATAATAACTATTACCTTTAAAAAACCGTATTACCCATTTCTTAAATTTATCTTCTGTGCCATCATCTTCATGTCGTTGAACAAACGAAGCATGAAAAACAGAAATATAATCTGGATAGTCTATACAAAATTTAGATTTCCAAAGTGTCTTTCCATAAAAAACAAAAAGCGTTTCGTTATTGAAGTCTTTGGTGATTTTATATTCTTTGGAAAAACCTGCTAAAAAAGTACCAATACAAAAAAACAAAATACTTAAAAGAATCGAAAACTCAACAACCAAATACGATATAACAGAATAAACTATAATTGTTATGAATCCAACTATTTTAATTAATAGTGTTTTCGATTCTTTTACAATTACACAATTCATTATCTACCCATATAAACTAAAAGAACAGAAATATCACTTGGCGATACTCCACTAATTCGTGATGCTTGAGAAACTGTTGCTGGTTTTATTTTAGACATTTTTTCTCTTGCTTCAAAGGAAAGAGATTTTAGTTTAGAATAATCAAAATTAACAGGTATTTTTAAATCTTCTAATCTATTTAACTTATCCGCATTATTTTTTTCTTTCTCAATATATCCAGAATATTTAACCTGAATTTCGGTTTGTTCTAAAACCTCTTTATCCAGATCGTTTTCTTTTATATACTTGTCAACTTTTTCAAAATGTTTAATATCTTCTAATGTGATTTGCGGACGAGAAAATAATTTAAACAATTTACCACTTTGATTAATTGGTGTAGAATTATTTTCTTCTAAAACTGGATTCGCTTCTTCTGGAGAAACACTGGTTTCTTTAAAAAACTGCACAAAAGCAATTGCTTTTTTTTCCTTTTCTTCCATTCTTTTCATTCGAGCATCAGATGCTAAACCTATTTCATGCGATTTTGGTGTTAGCCTAAAATCTGCATTATCTTGTCTAAGCAATGTTCTGTACTCTGCCCTAGAGGTAAACATACGATATGGTTCTTCTGTTCCTTTTGTTATCAAATCATCAATCAACACTCCTATATATGCTTCACTTCTTTTAAGGATAAAAGATTCTTTTTCTTTTACTTTTAAAGCTGCATTTATTCCTGCCATTAATCCTTGGGATGCTGCCTCTTCATAACCTGTTGTTCCATTAATCTGTCCTGCAAAAAACAAACCCGAAATTAGTTTCGTTTCTAAGGTGTGTGTTAATTGTGTTGGCGGAAAATAATCATATTCTATTGCATAACCTGGTCTAAAAAATTTAACGTTTTCAAAACCAACAACAGATTTTAATGCTTTAAATTGAACATCCTCTGGTAATGATGTTGAAAATCCGTTTACATAAACTTCTACCGTATTCCATCCTTCGGGTTCTACAAAAAGTTGGTGTCTTTCTTTATCGGCAAAACGGTTAATTTTATCTTCTATAGACGGGCAATATCTTGGTCCAATACTTTTAATTCTACCATTAAACATAGGAGAACGATCAAATCCCTCTCTAAGCAATTCGTGAACTTCGAGAGAAGTATATGTCATATAACAAGACCTTTGTTTTTTTAAGGGTTTTGTTATATTTGAATAGCTAAATTTTTCTGGTTGTTCATCCCCTGGTTGCTCTACCATTTTTGAATAGTCCAAAGATCTGCCATCTACCCTTGGGGGAGTTCCTGTTTTCATTCTTCCACTATCAAAACCAAAACCAACCAATTGTTCTGTTATTCCTGTGGCTGCTTTTTCACCTGCTCTTCCTCCTCCAAATTGTTTTTCTCCTATATGGATTAAACCATTCAAAAAAGTTCCGTTTGTAAGTACTACAGTCTTTCCTTTTATTTCAATACCAAGTGATGTTCGTACTCCTTTTATTTCACCATTTTGTTCTAGAAGCCCACTTACCATGTCTTGATAAAAATCCACATTTTGGGTTTGCTCAAGCATTGTCCTCCATTCTTCTGCAAAACGCATTCGATCGCTTTGAACCCTTGGGCTCCACATTGCGGGTCCTTTTGATTTATTCAACATTTTAAATTGTATAGCAGTACGATCACTTACTATTCCACTATATCCTCCAAGTGCATCGATTTCTCTAACTATTTGCCCTTTTGCAATACCTCCCATAGCAGGATTACAGCTCATTTGCGCAATGTTTTGCAAATTCATAGTAATCAACAACGTGCTACATCCTAAATTTGCAGCTGCAGCTGCAGCTTCGCTTCCTGCATGCCCTGCACCCACCACTATTACATCATATTCTTTATCAAACATAATTTACATACAATTGTTCCACGTGGAACATAATTTATTTTATAACAAGATTCTAAAATGTTCCACGTGGAACATTTTTTGTAAACAATCAAAAAACTATTATTGTTCCACGTGGAACAATAATAGTTTTTCATTTTCTTTGCTTCGCATAAGCTTCTCGTCTTCTTTGTTTTTGTCTTTGTATCCACAAAAATGAAGTATGCCGTGTATAATAACTCTTCGCATTTCTTCGTCTTCGCTAACATTAAATTCAACAGCGTTTTCTTTAACTCTCTCTACCGAAATAAAAATATCTCCATTCAACTGGTTACCTAAACTATTGTCAAAACTTATGATATCTGTATAGGTATCGTGATTTAAAAAGTCCTGATTTATCTTTAATAAATACTCGTCATCACAAAAGATATAGCTTATTTCTCCTTCTGTTTTCTTTTCAGATAAAATAACAGAGCTTATCCATTTTATTAAAAAATCTTCGTTGTGTAGTTTTATTTCGGTTTCGTAATAAAAATTAATCATTGTCTTTTTTAAAATACCTTTGTACTCTTTGTTTATAATTTTGCCGCAAAGGTAATACTTGTCTGTTTAATATCTCTGTAGTATTAAAATATTGTTTTGCCTTGTCTATTTGTAATGAATTTTGATTTTCAAACTCTATTCTGTTTGATTTACTTTCTCTTTTTTCTTCTTCTCCTTGCTCCAAAGTAGCGTCTTCAAGTTTAAGTAGTTCATGTTTTAAATCCAACATTTTTCCTAATGTTTTGTTGTTAAAACCTTTTTCTAAAAGCTCTTGCTCTACTTCTTCCATTTTTTTTAACAAATCACTTCCGTTAGATCCTCCCTTTCCTTGCTTATTTATTTTGTCCTGTAATGCGTTTCTTAATTCTTGCTGTTGCTTGTATATTTCATATAACTGTCCATTCAAATCTTCTTTTTGTTGTTCAGATTCTCCTTCTCCATTATTTTCATCTCCATCTTTTTTACTTCCGTTTTTACCTTTGTTTTTGTTTCCTTTTTGATTTCCTTCTTGACCTTCTCCTTCATTTTTTTGCCCATCTTTATCCCCTTTTTTTTCTCCTTTTTCAGATCCTTCTTTCATTTGCTCATTAAGTTCTTCTTGTTTTTTTATTATATCTGGCAATTGCATTTCATTAGATCCGCTTTTTCCTTTACCAGATGCAGACATGCTACTTTGCATTTGATCTAATGTGTTACTCAAAAGATAGGCAAGATCATTAGACCCTGTTATTGTATATTGTTGATTAGCAGATCCTTGAACGATTTCGTTTTCGGCAAGACGCTCTAAAGATTTATCAATATTAAACTCTATGTCTGTTAATTTTTTTGTGACCATTTCTGTTATTTGTGGTGTTCTCAAGGCCAATGTGTACAAACTGTCGTCCAAATGAATAAAATTTTCTCTTAATACACTTTGTTTTTTAAGCTTGGAAGAGTAACTGGGATTGTTCATATCGATTCCTTTAAAATCGTTCATCAAATCTTCTTGACTAATAGAAAAATCTACCAAATTGTCTAAAATTTGCCTTAACATTTCCATATCTTCTTGCTGTTGCTCTTCCCCGCTCATTTCCATTTGCATCTTCATACCTTTACTCATTTGTTTCATTTTTTGAGCGGCACTTTTTTGATTCTTTTTAGCATCAGATTTATTTTCTTTTTCCAGATTTTCGCTTGCTTTTTCTTGCTCTTTTTTTATTTCATTCTCATCTTCTTTCTTTTGATCCAGATCCATCGGTTTTTTTAAATCTTCATTTTCTTTCCTCAAATCTTCCATTTCTTTTTGAAAATCTTCAAATTCTTTATTTAACTCTTCTTGCTTTTCTTTAGTGTTTTCCTCTTCATTTTTATCAGAAAGCTCTTCTTGTTTTTTAGATAAATCTTCTAATTCTTTTACTAATTTTTCATGCTTTTCGGCAACATAATATCGTTTTGTAAGTTCAAGAAGTTGTTCTAAATTCTTTTTTATATTTTTATTTTCCTTAGCTAGTTCTTCTAGTTTATTTGTTAGTTCTTCTTTTTGGATTTTTTCAGAAAGACGTTCTATTTCTTCTAAAAGTTCTTCATTCTTTTTAAGCTTCTCTTCATTTCGCTCCAACCTTTCTTTTAAAGCATCTTTAAAAGGTTCTTCTTTATCTTTTTTATCAAATTGTTCCAGATTTTCTTTTAGTTGTTTTGAGAAATCTTGCATCATTTTTTCTTGCTGCTTCTGTCTCTTCAAAAAATCTTCTAACTTTTTTTTGTCATTAAAATCTAGTCTTTTTTTCTCTTTTTGTGTTTTACTCAGACTTTTTAATTCTTGTTCTTGTTCTTTAAATTTATCTAATGATTTATTTAAACCAGAGATAGCATCACTTTGCTTTTGTAATAAAACCTTTTCAATTTCTTCTTTGGTAAGCTGTCTGAAATTAAAAACTGTGCTTTTTGTGCTTTTATAATTATGAAGTATATCATTATCAAAAACTTCAAAATAGAACTCATAATTAATACCTTCTTCAAGGATGATATCTGCAGGAAAGGCGTAAATAAACTCGTCAAATTCGGCTTTGTTAATTTCAATATTTTTAAATTTTACAGTTTCAGTTTTATCAGAATCATAGTATACCAACCTAAGTTTGGTTAATCCATAATCGTCACTTACTTTTCCATAAAAATATAATGTTTGATTATCAATAGAGTCTTTTTCAGATTTTAAGTTTAATTCTGGGTATTGATCTTTTATTACGTTAAGATTAAAAGATAAGTTATCATAATTTTTTATGTTTTTATTGGATGTTGTAATCTCATAATCCCAACTATTATAAATGTTCTTTTCATATAAAAAATTAGTTTTATCCTTTGTTATAGATATAACAGAATCTTTTGTTTTAAACTCTACTATATCTGTATTTCTTGTATATACTACCCAACTAACTTTTGTTCCTTCTGGTATAGTTGCGTTTCCTGAGCTTTTTAAAATTTCATCTGCTTTTTTTGTATATGAAGGATAATCTAATTTCATTTCAAAGTTTAATAAAGCTGGAATAGAAACCACAGATAAATTATACGGAACAGAAATAACATCATTGGCTTCAAGAACAAACTCCAATGGTTCTTTAAGCTGTACAAAAGTGTATTCAAACTCTCCTGATCCTACATTTTTTAAAAAATAAACTTCCTCATTATATTTTATTGTTGCATTATCAGGAATTACATCGCCCGTAGTTTTTATTTTAAGCACAAAATCTGTGTTTTCAAAAACATCCAGAGTAGAATTGATAATAAAAAACTTAAATGGAGCAGGTGGTTCGTAAGCAACTTCATAATTAACAACTCTTTTATAACTATCTGAAATCCAATGTGTTTTATTAAAAATAAATAATATAAAAAATAGTAACAACGGGATTGCGGCATATTTTAAATATTTGATGTTTTTCTTTAAATTAATAGCTAATTTAAAAGGAATTGGTTTTAACTGGCTTGACTTTTGTTCTATACCGGCTAGTAGTAATGATGATGATGTTTTACTTTGACTTAATTGTAATACGTTTAAAAGTTTATCATTTACTTCAGGAAAATGATTGCCTATAATGTCTGAAGCTTTTTCATAATCTATACCTCTGGCAATTTTTAAAAGTTTTGCAATTGGTATTAATATTAGTTTGATAAATAAAGTAAGCTCTACTGTTATAAATAACCAAAACAATATGGTTCTTCCTATTTTACCAAGCCACAAAAAATTTTCAACTAATAATGTTACCAAAAAATACAATACCCCTATCGCAAAAAAAAGGATTACCCCTTTTATAAACTCATTTAAGTAGTATCTTTTTATAAATTCTTCTAACTTGTTTTTTATGAATTGAAAATTCTCCATATTATAAAGCTTTCATTTTGCATTAACTTCTAAATCTACAATTTTATTTTTAATAGATTTGTTATATTTATGATAATTCAAATTACTGAAATATAAGTTGTTTTGAAAAATCAAACCTTTTTTTCTTGGTATTATATACCTTGTCTTCTATTTACTTTTTAACAACAGGCAAACATTGTTCCACGTGAAATGAAAAGTAATACCATTTTAACTTTGAAATAGTGTGTATAGAAATTGAATTTACTTTTTATGTATTCAAGGCAAAAATCTGGTATCAAGCATAACTGTAGTTATGGTTATATTTTTTAACGAAGAATAGATGAAAAAGAAATAATTTATTAGTGCTATTTCAAAGTTAAAATAGTATAAATCCAAAATCCCGCAAAAATAATAATAAATGGGCTTTCATTTAGCGACATATTTTATGGATAAAAACTATTGTGCTTAATAGTAATGCTATATCATTTTAAGTTTGAAATAGTATTATAAAATGATTTTTAGCAACCTGTATAAAGATTGTATCTTTGTTACTTATTTGTAAGACTTTTTAAGAGTTTAAAAAACATTAGCATGACAAAAGACATTAGGGTACGATTTGCTCCAAGTCCTACCGGGCCCTTACACATAGGGGGAGTAAGAACAGCATTGTTTAATTATCTTTTTGCAAAAAAACATAAAGGAACTTTTGTGCTTAGAATAGAAGATACTGATCAAAACAGGTATATAGCCGGAGCCGAAGAATACATCAAAAATGCTTTGGAGTGGTGTGGCATCCCTTTTGATGAAGGACCCGGAAAAGAGGAAAAATACGGGCCATACAGACAAAGCGAACGTAAGGAAATATATAAAGAATATGCCGATCTTTTAATAAAAAATGGTTTTGCTTATTATGCATTTGATACTACAGAAAGCCTGGATGTGCATAGAAAAGAACACGAAGAAAGGGGAAAAACATTTGTATATAATTGGCATAATAGAAAAAAACTTACTAATTCTATATCTCTGCCCGAAGATGAAGTATTAAAAAAGATTGCTTCTGGAGAATCTTATGTTATTAGATTTAAGTCTCCCGAAAATGAGGTTTTGCATCTTAAAGATGAAATTAGAGGGGATATAAAAATAGATACAAATATCCTTGATGATAAAATATTATTTAAAAGTGATGGTATGCCAACCTACCATTTGGCAAATATTGTAGATGACCACTTAATGAAAATAACTCATGTTATTAGGGGCGAAGAATGGTTGCCATCGTTGGCATTACATGTATTATTATATCGTGCGTTTGAATGGGAAGCTCCAAGTTTTGCTCATTTGCCATTAATTTTAAAACCTGTTGGCAAAGGTAAATTAAGTAAAAGAGATGGTGATAAAATGGGTTTTCCTGTATTTCCTTTACAATGGATAGATCCACAAACAAACGAAACTGCATCCGGATATAAAGAGGATGGTTACTTACCAGAAGCAGTGGTTAATATGCTTGCTTTTTTAGGATGGAACCCGGGTACAGAACAAGAATTATTTTCTTTGGAAGAATTGATAGAAGAATTTGATTTAAAACGTGTTAATAAATCCGGAGCTAAATTTGATCCTGAAAAAACCAAATGGTTTCAACAGCAACACTTACAAAAAGCAGATAATTTGATACTATCTCAACAATTTGAAAAAATATTAACAGAAAAAAATATATCTACTTCTTTAGATATCCAAAATATTGTTGCCCATATAAAAGAGCGTGCAACTTTTGTAAAAGATCTATGGGATCTTAGTGAATTTTATTTTGTTTCGCCAAGTAAGTATGAAGAAAAAGCAGTACAAAAAGCCTGGAAAGAAGATACCCCTGTCTTAATGCACGAGCTAACCAGAATACTAAGTGATATTAATGATTTTTCTGAAGATAATATTTCTACTATTGTAAAAGGATGGATCACAGGCAAAGAAATAAGTTTTGGTAAAATAATGATGCCTTTACGTATAGCCCTGGTAGGATCTTTGCAGGGTCCGGACTTGTTTCAAATAGCTTCTGTTATTGGTAAAAAGGAAACTATAAAAAGAATAAAAAACGCTATAGAAGTTAATTAAAGGATAATAATTTTATTAATTAAGAGCAATTGTTCAAAAACTAAAAAATATAATATTTTGTTAGTGTTAGTTTGTCAAATATTAACTTGTAATTTGCCTGTTAAGAATTTTGGCAAACTCAATCTAACAATACCAGCCTAAAAAACTTATAGAAATATCCTTACAAAAACATAAATATTGTTATGCTAACAATTTCTAAATTATGGATATACATTTATAATTTATTAGTACATTCATTGATAAATACGCTTTTAACTTTTAATCTATAAAAAATGAGTTTTTATTTAATTCCAATATTAATTTTCGGTTTTATTATACTGTTTTCAGGAATATTTACTGTAAAACAGCAAACATCTGCCATAGTAGAGCGATTTGGTAAATTTTTAAGCATTCGAAATTCTGGTTTACATTTCAAAATTCCGGTTTTTGATCGTATTTCTGGTCGTATTAACTTAAAAATTCAACAATTAGATGTTCTTGTGGAAACAAAAACTAAAGATGATGTTTTTGTTCGCCTTAAAATATCGGTTCAATTTCAAGTAATAAAGGAAAAAGTATATGATGCATTTTATAAATTAGAAAACCCCCATGATCAAATTACATCCTATGTTTTTGATGTAGTTAGAGCAGAAGTTCCAAAAATGAAATTGGATGATGTTTTTGAGCGTAAAGATGATATAGCTATAGCAGTAAAACAAGAGCTAAATGAAGCTATGGTTAATTATGGTTATGATATTATCAAAACATTGGTAACAGACATAGATCCTGACATGCAGGTTAAAGAGGCAATGAATCGTATTAATGCAGCCGAAAGAGAAAAAGTTGCAGCAGAATATGAAGCAGAGGCAGAAAGAATTAAAATAGTTGCCAAAGCTCGTGCCGAAGCTGAAAGTAAAAGACTACAGGGTCAAGGTATTGCAGATCAACGTAGAGAAATAGCAAGGGGATTAGAAGAAAGTGTGGATGTTTTAAATAATGTAGGAATTAATTCGCAAGAGGCTTCTGCACTTATTGTTGTTACACAACATTATGATACATTACAATCTATAGGAGAACATGTTAATAGTAATTTAATATTATTACCAAACTCTCCACAAGCAGGTAGTGATATGTTAAATAATATGATTGCGTCCTTTACTGCTTCTAACCAAATAGGTGAGCAAATGAAAATGCAAAATGCAAAAAAAGGTATTGGTAAAAATCCTGAGAGTAAAAAATAAAATTATTCTCAACCAAAATATTAAATAGATTATTAATTGTGCCTGTATAATATTTTAAAGATTTTAATCTTTTATTGAAAGTCTAATTACCCAAGGCTTTCCTTAAAAACAAAATATACCTTCTGGAAACATACTTTGTGAACTTGCTTATATATTTTTGGTTAAAAAAAATTAATTTATGGTATTTTGAATAAAAATTGAATTTAACGCGTTTATTTAATGTTTTAAGTAAGTAGTGTTAATATCATATTGCTTTTTTTTTTAAACACTTTAAAACGCTTTATATGAATCATTTTTTAATAAATAATATTAATAATATATTAAAAACCGATAAAAAAATATTATAGTACAAAAATTCTTATCTTTGTAAAAAAATCCCAAATGAAAAATTTAATTTTACTTTTATTGTTAATTTATGGAAGCATATATTCTCAAGATGAGAGTACACTAAAAGAATTTGCCTTAAGAGATGCAAAAGCAACTTCTCAAGCTTCGATCGATAGAAATTTAAGTACAATACTTAAATATACCCATCCTCAGGTTTATGATGCTTATGGAGAAAAGCAACTAATGGATACAATGAACGAAATATTCAGAACAATGGACGCTCAAAAAATAAAAATTCTGAGTTCTGAAATAGATGAAGTGTCTGAAATTAAAAAAGAAGGTAAAGAATATCGTTGTTTAGTAAAAAATACTATAAAAATGGATTTTAACGGAAGGCAAGTAACTCTTAAAAGTTCATTATTTGGTTTTTATAATAAAAAGAGATCTCATTGGTATTTTGTGGAGTCTAATAAACTTATTGATGATCCTGAAATTAAAAAATTGTTTCCGGATTTCAGGACAGATATTGAAATTCCATTAGACGAGCATATAGCTGATAATTAAAGGAATATAGTATTATAGTATCGGGCTATATTAAAAAAACAGGCAACTATTTTTTTAATATAGCCCGATAATTTTTTATATTTTATATTTTGAATTCAAAGATTTAGCTTCAATTTGTAATAGTTCATTATTATCTTCTAAAGCTTTTTGTATAAAATCTTTTGCCAATTGATCCGGCTTTAATTTTTTAACTTCCAAAACTACATCAAGGGCAATTATTGTAGCAATACGGGTTCCTGTTTTTTTAACAGCTGTTTCATATAGTGGTACTAATTCCTCTATTTCTATAGTTTTTGCAGCTTCTTGAATTTTAATTTTAAGAGCTTCTCTTTTATCTTCTGGCAGGTTTGTATACTTTTTCCCTGCTCTTTTTATTTCTTCGATTGAAGATATCTTATTTTGCGTATTTTGTGGTTTATCTTGTATACTTTTTGGTTGTACTGCTTCGGGTTTTACTTTTGCCCAAGTATCCCGCAAACCTACAGTTTTATTAAATACCAAAGCACTAGGGTTACTATCTGTATCTACATTAAAATATCCTAATCTTTGAAACTGAAATTGATCTAATGGTTTAGCATCTTTTAAACCAGGCTCTACATAACCGGTAATAACCTTTAAAGAATTTGGGTTTAAAAATTGCATAAAATCCTTATCCTTATGATTGTCGGGAGATTCGTTATTAAATAATCTATCATAAACTCTTACTTTGGCAGGTATAGAATGTGCAACAGATACCCAATGCAAAGTTCCTTTTACATTACGTTTAGACTCTTCTGTACCACTACCCGATCTACTTTTAGGATCATAAGTACAATGAATTTCGGTAATATTACCTTCATTATCCTTAACCACACTTTGTCCTTTGATAAGGTATGCATTTTTAAGTCTTACTTCTTTTCCTAAAGTTAGTCTGAAGAATTTTTGTCCTGCTTCTTCTTTAAAATCTTCCTTTTCTATATATAATTCACCCGAAAAAGGTATTTTTCTATATCCTGCAGCCTCATCTTCAGGGTTGTTTTCTGCTTCTAACCATTCTTCTTCTCCAACAGGATAATTAGTAATTACTAATTTAACAGGATCCAAAACGGCCATAACCCTGTGTGCTTTTTTATTAAGGTCTTCACGTACACAAAATTCTAATAAGGATACATCAATAACGTTTTCACGTCTTGCCACTCCTACTGTATCCACAAACTTACGAATAGATGCGGGAGTATATCCTCTTCTTCTTAATGCAGAAATAGTTGGCATTCTGGGATCATCCCATCCGGTTACTATTCCTTCTTCTACTAATCGAAGTAGCTTGCGCTTACTCATGATTGTATAACTTAAATTAAGGCGTGCAAATTCTCTTTGTTTTGGTCTAATATTATTATCATACACTTGATCCAAAAACCAATCATACAGCTTTCTATGTGGTTTAAATTCTAAAGAACATAAGGAGTGCGAAATGCTTTCTATATAGTCACTTTCTCCATGAGTCCAATCATACATAGGGTATATGCACCATTTATTTCCGGTCCTGTGGTGTTCCTTTTTTAAAATTCTATACATCAAGGGATCCCGCATTAGCATATTAGGATCTTCCATATCAATTTTGGCTCTTACTACGTGTTCTCCTTCATGAAATATGCCTTCCTTCATTTTTGTAAAAAGATCCAGATTTTCTTCAACAGACCGATCTCTAAAAGGGCTATTGACACCTGGTTCTGTAGTAGTTCCTTTTTGTTCTGCTATAGTTTCTGAAGATTGAGAATCTACATAGGCTTTTCCATCTTTGATTAATTGAACGGTCCAATCATATAATTGCTGAAAATAATCTGAAGAATAGCATTCTCGATCCCATTTATATCCCAACCATGCAATATCTTCTTTGATAGCATCTACATACTCTTGCTCTTCTTTTGCCGGGTTAGTATCATCAAAACGCAAATTAACTGGTGCATTGTATTTAAGTCCAAGCCCAAAACTAATTCCTATTGCCTTTGTATGCCCTATATGAAGGTATCCATTAGGTTCTGGTGGGAAACGAAAACGTAAGTTGGCTTTATCCATCCCATTTGAAAGGTCTTCTTCGATAATGTGCTCAATAAAATTAAGCGGTTTTTTTTCTGTTGACATTTATAATCTAAATAAAACACAAAACTACAAATTCTAATGCTGCCCAACTATTGTATCAAAATCTTTATGCAATAATTTTACACTCTGGTAAAATTATTATAAATAAGGGGGGTATACCTGTTTTATTAATAAAGATTCTTTTTAAATTTGATAAAAAAATTTGTGGGAGTAATAAAGCTGAAAAATATTAAGGTTTATGCGTATCATGGATGCCTTATTGAGGAAAAAAAAATAGGGTCTGATTATAGAATTGATCTAAAAGTAATGGCCGATTTATCTGATTCTTCTATTTCTGATCGATTAACAGATACTGTTGATTATGTTCATCTTAACCGTATTGTAAAGGAAGAAATGGCTATTAGATCCAAATTATTAGAACATGCTGCGGAAAGAATTTTGATACGAATAATAAAAGAAATACCACTAGTAAAAAAAGCTATTGTAGATGTTTCTAAAATCAATCCTCCTATTGGGGGAAATGTAGAAATGGTTACTATTAAAAAAAGTAAAAACAGATAATTTTATGATTAAATACATTTTTAATCATGTTTTAATGCGAAATCATTTAAAGTAAGCATAAATTTTTTTACATTTGCCGTCCAACCAAAAATTGGGTGTCGTGGCCGAGTGGCTAGGCAGTGGTCTGCAACACCATCTACAGCGGTTCGAATCCGCTCGACACCTCAAAAAATCCCATACAATATGTATGGGATTTTTTAATTAAATAAATAAACAGGGAGCAAACCCTATGAGATATACACTTAACCCCGGATTGTCAATGTCATTAAGCTAACAATTTAAAGTTTGTTAAGGTTGGGTTCTAACCTACGCCAGAATGACAAAATAACCAAAAAAAATCATTGTATTAATTGTATTAATGGTAGTGCAAAGTCTCATGACAATGTTCTGTTCCATAATCCGTGTTTAAAGTATATTTTGTTTTGAAGCAAGCCTGTGGAAATTAAGCTTCAATGAGGGATTAAAATCTGGATTCTGGTGTTATTCTTTCAATTTCATTTTGTAAACGTTTTTCCATAGTATCCGGAAGAATACCTTTTAAGATAAGAAATATACCAAAGACAACCATAATCATACTAATAACTCTTTTTATAAGATATATTCTTTTTGGTGTCAACTTTGTTTTGAGCCGTTTTGCCAATAACATTTTAAATAAGTCAATAAACAGATAGGTAACCAAAACCATAATAAAAAAATACAGCATTCTGGTAGTATCCATGTCTAATTGTGGACCTATAACTATAATAATACTTAGCCAAAATCCTAAGACTCCAATATTTATAAAATTAAGTAGAAATCCTTTTATAAAAAGCATTATATAATTGTGTTTGTTAATTATTTCTACAGAAGTGTCTCTAAGTTTATTATAATTTTTTCTTTCCTGAATAAAAGAAATAACACCATAAGTAGATAATAGTACACCTCCAAAAATAAATAATGCGGGATCGTCTTTTATTTTTTCTAAAATCTGATTGGTACTAAAATAGGCTATAAAAATAAATGCTATGTCTGCAAAAATGACTCCTAAATCTACAGCCAAAGCTGCTCTAAATCCTTTTATAGCAGCTGTTTCCAAGAGCACAAAAAAAACAGGACCTATTAAAAAAGCTAATAAAAAACCTAATGGTATAGCTGCATGAGCATCTTGAAACATAGTATTTGTAAACGTATTTACTACAAAGTTAAAAAACTAACTAGTTAACTTCAATAATTTTTCCTCCGAATAGCTTTTGAGAGTCTATTTCTTTTGGTTTTCCGTAGATTTTTATGGTTCCTCCCGCGTTGGTATTTGCTTTTACATATTTACTGGCATTTACATTTGCTCTTCCGCCTGCGCTTATTTTTACTTGTGTAGTTTCGGTTTTAAGATCTTCACACATAAATTGTCCTCCAGCTTTAACGATAACTTCTTGCTCTTTTACTTTTCCATTCAAAATTAATTCACCTCCTGTTACTGCTCTTGCTATCAATTTATCACTTTGTATAGTTGCTTTTATATTTGCCCCTTCTTGAGATCTTAGATCCAGATCAAAAGATTTTAATGTTCCTTTTACAATAACACTTGAACCTTCATTTACATCAATTTTAGATAGGTTTTTATAAAATACAGTAACATTTGTGTCATTTTCATCCCAAGTATTATTTAAGGACATTTTTATTTTTAATACCTGGTCTTTAATAACAATTTCTATTTTTTCTTTTTTAATACCAGAAATTTCTACTTTATTTTCTTCACCTTGAATCAAAGTAACTTCTATTTTATCAAATACTTTTAATTCATTAAAATCACCAACTTTTTTAGTTAGAACATCTTGTGCTTGTCCTAATGTTGTTAGAAAAAAAACGGAAAGAAATACTATTTTTTTCATTGTTAATTTTTTAAGATTTAAACTTCATTTTTATAATTAAAATAATCCAAAAGCCTAGCTTTAAGTTTTTTTGTAAAAATAAATGACACCTGTTTTCAGCTATTCTATTTCTTCTTTGCTTCCTAATAAAATAAAATCTAAGTGTCTTTTTATAAGATCTGCATTTTTTACTTTTACATATACTTCGTCTCCTAATTGATATGTTTTTTTGGTTCGTTCTCCAATAATAGCATATTCTTCCTGATCAAAGATATAACGGTCATCATTCATGTCTTTTAAACGAACCATACCTTCACATTTATTAGAAATTATTTCTACGTAAATTCCCCATTCTGTGACTCCTGAAATTACGCCCAAAAATTGTTCATCTTCATGGTCCTTCATAAATTTTATTTGCATAAATTTTATAGAATCACGTTCTGCGCTTGCAGCCAGGTTTTCCATACTGCTGCTATGTTTACACTTTTCTTCGTATTCTTCTTCTGCTACAGTTTGACCTTTGTTTAAATAGTGTTGTAACAAACGATGTGCCATAACATCGGGATATCTTCTTATCGGGGATGTAAAGTGTGAATAGTAATCAAATGCCAAACCATAATGTCCTATATTATGAGTAGTATACTCTGCTTTACTCATACTTCTGATGGCTAATGTATCTACCAGATTTTGTTCTTTTTTACCTTGAACATCGTTTAATAGATTGTTTAACGATTTGGTAGTTGTTTTGCGATCTCTAAGATCTAATTTATATCCAAATCGACCGATAATATTTTGTAATGATGCTAATTTTTCATCATTTGGTTCATCGTGAACACGATATACAAAGGTTTTCTTTGGTTTTTGCTTTCCTATAAATTCTGCGACCTTTTTATTAGCCAGCAACATAAACTCTTCAATAAGTTTATTGGCGTCCTTAGAAGTCTTAAAAAACACTCCTACCGGTTCATTATTTTCATTCAGATTAAACTTTACTTCTACTTTATCAAACGAGATGGCGCCTTCTCCCATTCGTTTGGATCTCATAATTTTGGCTAATTGATCTAATTTAAGAATTGCATCTGCTATTTTTTGATTTGTGTTATATGTTTGTCCTGTGATAGAAATACCGGCTGGTATTGTGGTTTCTTTTGTTTCTATAATGTGCTGTGCTTCTTCATAAGCAAATCTGGCATCAGAGTATATTGCTGTTCTGCCAAACCATTGATTTTTAATTTCGGCTTTATCATTAAGCTCAAATACGGCAGAGAATGTATATTTTTCTTCATTAGGTCGTAATGAGCATGCATTATTGGACAACACTTCGGGTAACATGGGTACCACCCTGTCTACCAAATATACTGATGTTGCTCTTTCATAAGCCTCGTCATCAAGTATGGTTCCTGGTTTAAGATAATGAGAGACATCTGCAATGTGGATTCCTATTTCGTAATTACCATTTTCTAAAATTTCAAAGGATAATGCATCATCAAAATCTTTTGCATCTTTTGGGTCTATGGTAAACGTAAGGGTTTTTCGCATATCCCTACGGTTGTTAATTTCAGATTCCTTGATTGAGGTATCTAAGGTATTTGCATATTCTTCTACCTCTTGAGAAAACTCGTATGGTAAACCATACTGGGCCAAAATTGCATGAATCTCTGTGTTGTGTTCTCCTGGTTTTCCTAATACTTTTATTACTTTACCAAAAGGAGAATCGGCTTTTTCTGGCCAATCTTCTAGTTTTACCAATACTTTATCTCCATGTTCTGCTTCTCCTATTTTATTTTTAGGAACAAAAATATCTGTATACATTCTACTATCCTGCATATTAACAAAGGCGTAGTTTTTTTGAATTTCTATTACTCCTACAAATTCACTTTTTTTACGGGATATAATTTTAGATATTTCGCCTTCACTTTTTCCTCTTCTTTTTCTACGATAAATGTAAACTTCTACTTCATCTCCATGTAATGCCTTGTTCAAATTGTTATTTGGTATAAAAATATCTTCTTCAATACCTTCTACAATTACATATCCCGTACCTTTTGAAGTTATTTCAAGAATACCTGTATATGTATTGATATTTGGGATAATTTTAAATTTGCCTCTTTCTACTTCTTCAATTTGTTTTTTTGCTGCAAGTTGTGTTAATTTTTTTATAATTTGATTTCTGCTACTGGCATCATCTACTCCAAATTTTGCCGAAATCTGTTTATAATTAAAACTTTTATCAGATTCTGATTTTAATATTTTAAGTATCCCTTGGCTAATATTTTCAATTTTAGGTGACTTTCTTCTTCTACTCTTTCTTTTCATTAATGTCTGTTCTAGTTATTTAGGATAAAAGTACAGCTTATCTTTTAACATTTATAATTTTAAGTTTAAACTTTTAGTAATCCATGCCTTCAAATAATCATCAAATTATTTCAATAAATACTATCTGGTAAATTTATTTTGGTGTTATTTCTTAAAATTTACTTAATTTTAATGCACTACGATTGTATTTTATTCGTTTAGTATTTAATTCCTGAGGATCTAATTATTTGAGATTATTGAGTTATATATGCGTAAAATCACCAAAATACACAAGATAATACTACTTTTTGTACTCATATTTCTTTTGGGTATCTATTCTTTTTCATTATATATCAATAATACCATAGATCACAAAAAAGAATCTATAGAAAATTCTGAAATAAACAAATCTTTTAAGGTTGACAGGGAGGCTACTCAAATAAATTAGTTTTTACGCTCATTTTGGATCTAATGCCCCGAAGTATGCCCAGAAATAATTGACTGCATACTATCCTTAAAACTTATTTTAGTTTATTATATCATAGATTATTGCACTTATTTTGTATATTGTAAATAAGCAAAAAAGACGATAGATCATATTTAATAAAATGAAAGATTTTATTACTATAAGCACATATACTTACCCATTTGAATATGCTGTACTAAAACTTCTTTTGGATCAAGAAGAAATTTCTTATTTCTTTGAAAACGAAACAATGATAGGTGTTTTTCCTTTTTATTCAAACGCTTTGGGAGGAATCAATCTTAAAGTTCACATAAAAGATAAAGATAAGGTTCTTCAAATTATCAAAGATCTGGATACCAATTCACATTTAAGAATAGTATAACCTTTTACTAAATCATTTTATTTTAAATTATAGTTTTAAACACTTATTAAATATATCTTTTTCTTTTTTTGAAATTTAAAATTATTAATGATGATTATGATGTAATGTTAATAGCGGTATATCTTTTTTAAAAATTATTTGTTTTTAAAGTTAAAATGAATTTTCAGAAAAATATAAACAGGATATTAATATTCTAATTGATTGATACTCTAATTAAAATTAAATTTAATTAACAATTGTTAATAGCTAATAAACACATAAAATTCTTTATATAATTACGGTAAAACCATAGTTGATAACATTAAATTAACATCTGAAAACTTGTCTAAAAAAAGTGGAGTTATAATTTTGATTTCTTCTTACTATCCTTGTATTCTAATAATTATTAAGATTACCAAAAAAACTTCCTCAATTTTAAGAACTACTTATTCACATTGTATGTTAACAGAAGTTTGCCAGTTATTAACATTACCGTAACACAGGGTTAAATTATTGGTTTTTTGGAGTTTACTTTTTTGGATTAAATTATCTTTGTTCAAATAATAAAATCAAAAAAAAAATGAAAATTGCTATTGGAAATGACCACGCAGGAACTGCATATAAATTTGAAATTGTATCGTATTTAGAATCTAAAGGTATAAAGGTTATAAATTATGGTACTAATGAGAATGATAGTGTTGATTACCCGGATTTTGTGCATCCTGTTGCAAAAGATGTGGATACCAGTACTGTAGATTATGGAATTTTGATTTGCGGAAGTGGCAATGGTGTTGCTATGACTGCCAATAAATATACCAATGTTCGTGCAGGGTTATGCTGGACAAAAGAAATTACAGAATTAACAAGATTACATAATAATGCCAATATTATATGTATTCCTGCCAGGTTTACTTCTATACCTCAGGCTATTGAAATGGTAAATACTTTTTTGGATACCTATTTTGAAGGAGGAAGACATATAACCAGAATTAATAAAATACCACTGTGTAGTTAAATATGACAAAAAAAAGTGCGCGTGATCAACCATTAAATAATAAAATTACAGGGCATAGTTTATTATTTTCTATTTTGTTAAATATTGGTATTACTACTGCACAAATAGTTGGTGGAATAATTTCTGGAAGCCTCTCTTTGCTATCAGATGCATTACACAATTTTAGTGATGTTCTTTCTTTAACAGTTAGTTTTTTTGCTAATAGAATCTCAAAAAAAGAAGCTTCTATCCAAAAAACTTTTGGGTTTAAAAGAGCAGAGATTATGGCGGCGTTTATAAATGCTATTTCGTTAGTTATAATAGCTGTATTTCTTATAATAGAGGGTATAAAACGTTTTCAAAATCCACAACAAATAGATACACGCATTGTAATTATACTTTCGTTAATAGCAATTTTTGGTAATGGATTGAGTGTATTGTTATTAAAGAAGGATAGTAAGGTAAATATGAACATGCGATCTGCATATTTACATCTTATAACAGATCTAATGGCTTCTATAGCAGTATTAGCAGGTGGACTGTTAATGAAGCTTTATAAAATATTTTGGATAGATAGTATATTAACATTTATAATAGCTGTTTATCTTATTATTGTAGGGTATGACCTTTTAAAAAAATCTTTTAAAATACTTATGTTATATACTCCTGATGATATAGAAATAAAGGAAATTGTAAGTATAGTTAATGCACTACCAAAAGTTAAAAGTTTACATCATGTACATATCTGGCAACTTAATGAAGAAGAAACACATCTGGAAGCACATATTGATTTTGAAAGCAATATCACGATTTTTGAATTTGGAGAAATACTAAATACTATAGAAGTTATTTTGCAAGAAAAGTATAAAATAAATCATGTTACTTTACAACCAGAATATGAAAACATGGATAATAAAGATATTATTGTACAAGATTAAAAAAGTATGGGTATAAGGTTTGAAGTAAAGAGGTTTGATGAGTTATCTGTTACAGAATTGTATAAAATTTTGCGCTTGCGCGCAGAGATATTTATCGTAGAGCAAGATTGTGTATATCAGGATATAGATAATAAGGATCAAAAGGCAATTCATGTAATAGGATATAAAAATGAAGAAATAGTTGCATATACCAGATTATTCAAGGCAGGGGATTACTATGATGAAAATGCAAGTTTTGGAAGAGTAGTTGTTTCTGAAAAAGAAAGAAAATATGGGTATGGCCACAATCTTATTAAAGTTAGTATCCAAGCTATTGAAGCTAATTTTAAAACTAAAAGGGTAAAAATATCTGCACAAAAATACTTGAAAAAATTCTATGAATCTCACGGATTTATATGTTCAGGAAAAGAATATATGGAGGATGGGATCCCACATATTGCTATGATAAAGTCTTAAAAAAAAGAGGGTGTCTGACTTTTTAGACACCCTCTTTTTTTATTATGAATACTTCAAAAAACCGACTCTAAAAGAAGGTTTTACTGAAAGAAATAAAGTTTTTTTTAGAAAATACTACAAATAATTCAGCTTAATTTTATCAAAAATTACTTTTTAGACAGCCTCCTTTTTTTATGTTGTTATTTTAAAATAGCTTCATATTTAGTTTTATCATTAAGTATGTCCTGGCTTTTGGCAACCTCGGGATTATTTTTTACATAATAATCATAAAGACCTTCTCTGTAAAAATAACGCTTAATAATCTCGTCTGTTAATAAGTTAACAATTTCGGTTTTGTAAGTATCCAAAGCGGCTTGTTTGGATGCGTTTATCGATGAAATAAGGGCTGTATAGCTAGAAGCAAGATCTTTGTCAAAGTTTTCCTTTTTGGCAATTTCCAAGGATTTTTTGAAGGATTTTTCTGTTTCTGTTTCAAAATTAAAATCACTTTGTTTTACAAATTTTTTAAAATCCTCGTAATCGCTGTTGGTAAATTTAAAATCTTCTGAAGATTTTAATTGATGGGAATAATAATATTTTGTTCCATATTCAAAAATTGCATCAGATCTTAACAAAGCAGTAGTTATATTGCTAAATTTTGATGTTTCTAATTCAATATCAGGCTGTATACCCCCGCCATCGTATACTATTCTTCCATTTTTTGTTTTAAAAGCTTTAAAATCCTGCTCATCAATACGTACAGCATTGTTATCTTTATCACGGTTCCAGTAATCCAGTGCTTGTATACATCTGCCACTAGGGGTATAGTATCTGGAAATAGTTATTTTTAATTGGGTTCCGTAGGTTAATTGTTTTGGTCTTTGTACCAAGCCTTTGCCAAAACTTCTTGCACCTATTACAACTCCCCTGTCTAAGTCTTGAATACTACCAGCTACAATTTCACTTGCAGAAGCACTTCTTCCGTTTACTAAAACGACCAATGGAATACTTACGTCAACAGGTTCTCTGTTTGTAAAATACTCTTTATTGTATTTTTTTACTACCGATTTTGTGGTAGTAATCAATTCTCCTTTAGGGACAAAAATATTAGTAACATTTATGGCTTCGCTTAACAGTCCCCCGGGGTTTCCTCTTAGATCCAAAATAATTTTATTAGCACCTTTGGCTTTTAATTCTGTTAATGCATCAATGGTTTCGGATGAGGCTTTATTATTAAATTTAGAAAGTACAATATATCCGGTATTATCTTCTAATAATGTATAAAAAGGAACTGCATCTACTTCTATTTCTTCTCTGGTAAGTACAGTACTTTTTATTTCTTCTTGTCTTTTAAAAGTGATATCAACTTTTGTTCCACTAGCCCCTTTAAGGAGTTCTCCTGCATCTTCTTTAAAATCTGCTACTTTGATATCGCCAATCTGTATAATTTGATCTCCGGCTTTTAAACCGGCTTTATCTGCGGGATAGTTTTTATATGGTTCTATGATAACAATTTTATCCTTTATTGTTTTTACAGAAGCTCCAATACCGGTATACTCTCCTGCATTACGTATTTTTGAAGCTTCAACATCTTGTTCATTCCAGTATTTTGTATAAGGGTCCAAATCATCCAACATAGCTTTAATGGCAGTATCCATTAACTCTGCAGGATTTGTTTCATCTACATAATTCATGTTTAATTCTTTAAACATGGTAGTAAAAATTTCGATCTGCTTAGCAATTTCAAAAAAGTCGGATTTAAAACTTACTGTAGATAGTAAGATAGTAATTGCTATTGCGGGATAGATAATTCTCTTTTTCATCGATATTATTTTGGTTCTATTTCTTGTGTAACAAATTTTTGCAAAATTTCTCGTATTTTAGATTCTATTAGTGAATATTCGGGTATTTCTTTACCCGAATACAAGAACATAAAAGCAAATTGATGTGTAGTGTTGGGTACAATATACTTATTTTTTCTATAACTTTCACGCATTAAACGCTTTATAAAGTTTCGGTCTACAGCTTTTTTAAAATGGCGTTTACTAACAGAAACTCCTGCTCTAATGGTTGTTTTTTCTTTAAAATCTATTTTTTTATATACTAATCGAATAGGGTATTTGGATATAGATTTTCCGTCAGAAAATAGAATATCTATTTCTTTTTTACTTTTTAATCTTTCTGTTTTACCAAAAGTAGCTTTCATTAGTATTAGCTGTAAGGATTGGATTATTTATGAGGATTATATAAAAATACCTCACAAGATATAAATCTGTGAGGTATTTTATAGAATAAAATTCTATAAATATATCCTCTTGGACATTGATTTTATTCTGAAAAGCTATTATTACTAGGGTTTACATCTGCCATAGTATGGGTTATATCTATTTCGATAGTTTTTATTTCGGATCTTGGTTTAGAAAGTTCTAAGGTATATGTAGGGTTTGCCCAGGGCCAATCCGATAAAACAGTTCTTTTCATAGATGGGATTGGGTTTTCTTTTTCTGCTCGCATCATTCGTAAAGGAACATAAAATGATTCTATGGTACTATCTTTATATTCTACATATACATCTATAGGCATTGGGATTAAACCTATTCGTTCTAAAATAATTTTAGTATTATTATTATTAGTACTTATAACTTCTTTTATGCCATAATCTATCGTGTTAGTTGTTTGTGTCCAATGGGTTAAATACCAATCTAACTGCATTCCCGATACTTTTTCGGCAACTCTTTTAAAGTCGTTAGGAGTGGGGTGTTTAAATTTCCACTCGTTAAAATATCTTTTAATTGTTTTTGCCAGATTATCTTCTCCTATAATATATCCTAATTGCGACAGAAAAACTGCTCCTTTAGAGTAAGCAGATGCTCCATAAGCAGCATTATGCGAATAATGATCTGCTTGTGTAGTTTGTGGTTGCTCTATACCCGAAATTGCCAGTTGATAATATCCATTATAGACCCCTCTTAAAGAATTAGGATTATTTTGTTTCATAACCTCGTTCATAGCCAAGGTAGAAATATAGCTTGTAAATCCTTCGTCCATCCATTCATGTTTAGCCTCGTTGGTAGCCAAAATTTGTTGAAACCAGGAATGTGCCATTTCATGCGCGGTTACTCCAACCAAACTTTCAAAACTTCTTTCTCCGGTAATCAAAGTACACATAGCATATTCCATACCTCCATCACCACCTTGTAAAACAGAATATTGATCATAAGGGTATTTCCCTATATTTTCACTAAAATACTGTATCAATTCTGCTGTTTTAGGTTGTAAATCTTTCCAGTTGTCGATGATATCTTTATTATTTTTATATAAAAAGTGTAGAGTGGGACCATTAGGAACCTTCAAAACATCATGTATATAATCAGGGTCTGCAGTCCATGCAAAATCATGTACCATTGGTGCTTTAAAATGCCAGGAAAGTTTTTTTCCTTTTTTAGTTACTTTGGTACCGGGTTTTTCATATCCATATCCAATTTCTTGGGGGTTTTGTAAATATCCTGTACCTCCCAGAATATAATTTTTATCTATAGTTATAGTAACATCAAAATTACTCCATACCCCATGAAACTCTCTGGCTATATATGGATCTGCATGCCAACCTTCAAAATCGTATTCTGCCATTTTAGGAAACCATTGGGTCATAGATAAAGCAACACCTTCTTTACTGTTTCGACCAGAACGACGTATTTGTAAGGGTACCTGACCATTAAAATTCATAGAAAAATTTACTTTCTCGCCCGGAGCAATAGGAGAATGTAACTTTACTTCAAGGACTGTTCCCGAAGTTTTATAAAGTACTGGTTTACCATTTTGTTTTAGAGAAGAAACTTTTAAATATCCAATTTCTTGGGGTGTAAGTTTACTTATTCTGTCTCCTACTCTTGGATCGGGATCAGGAAGATTGATAGATCGAACATCCATTTCACTTCCTGGTTGAAATGCATTAAAATACAAATGATAAAATACTTGATATAAAGTATCGGGAGAGTTGTTTGAATATACTAATTCCTGGGTTCCTTCGTATTGATGCTTTTCAACATTCATATCTACCTTCATGGTATAGTCTGCTTGTTGCTGCCAATAAGAGGTGTTGTTTTGTGCCGAAGTGTACAATGTTCCAACAAAAAAAACAAAAGCAATTTTTTTAAACATGTTGCAATTATTTAGATAAATTTTCTGCCATAATAAAGGCGTTATAAAGGTTTACCATTTTGCCAGATTTAGACAATCCGGAAAAGCTCCCCACATTTGTTTGTTCTCCGCCGATAACTACCGAGGCTTTTGTGTTTAAACCACTATCCATAAGTATTTGTTTTACTTGTGCTGCTTTTAATTTGGGATAGTAGGATCTGATTAATGCAGCTACACCAGCCACACCAGGCGCAGCCATAGAGGTTCCTTGCAGGTACTCGTATGTGTTATTTGGTGTTGTTGCCCATATTTTAACTCCCGGAGCAAATGCATCTACATTATTTTTTCCATAATTAGAAAAATCAGCCACCAAACCAGATCCATAAGCATAGTTTAAAGCACCAATAGTTATAAAATTATCTGCTATTTCGGGACCATCATTGGTTTGGTCATTAGGGTAAACTGCTTTTTGATCTAAATCTGTGCTTTCATTTCCTGCTGCGTTTACAATTAGCACATCTTTTGAAGAAGCATAGGTTATTGCTTCTTTAACCCACTCTGGGTGTGTGCTATAGTATTTACCAAAACTAGTATTAATTACTTTTGCTCCATTATCTACTGCGTATCGTAATGCAAGGGCAATATCCTTATCATATTCATCACCATTTGGAACCGCTCTGATTGCCATTATTTTTACATTTTGTGCTACACCATTCATTCCTTTTCCATTATTTCTTTCTGCAGCAATAATGCCGGCAACATGAGTACCATGTTTTATCCCTTTTTTCTTTGGATCTGGTCCCATAACATTGTTGTCTCCATATTTTGTATCTGTAATATCATCTACATTATCGCCAACTACTTTTCTGCCATCAAAATCAATATTTAAGTTATAGTTTAATTGATCTGTAAAATGCTCTACACCTTCTTTAATGTGTTTTATAAAATCAGGAACAGTATCTCCCGGCTCCATAAACCCAAACATTTGCGCTAAAAAAGCAACATGCTGCTGCATTTCTGGAGTTTTTGCTTCCATATTTAAAAGTTCTTGACGAGAATAATTTTCTTTTTTTATTACCTCTGTAACTGCTTTATGGGACATTTCAGATTGTTGAAGAATCTGTTCATATTGCATTTTTTGTCCTGAAGCTTCTTGGTATTTTTTTTCGTACTCTGCTTTAGCTTCAATATATGTTTGGTATTCTTCTTGATCTGTTTTGGCAACAGATGCAAGATTTTTACCCGCATATTTTGGTTTTAGCTTTTTAACAACCCTTACAAATTCCAGATTTTCATTTTCAGACTTACCTAAAAAATTCCATCCATGAATATCATCTACATACCCATTATTATCATCGTCTTTACCGTTTCCTTTAATTTCTTTTGGATTGGTCCAAATTACCCCGTCAAGATCTTCATGCTCAATATCAACACCACTATCTATAACGCCAACAATAATTGTTTGTCCTTTTCTGTTTTTAATAAGATCTGTATAGGCTTTATTTATACTCATTCCTGGTATTGTATCGGATACCAAATCAAGCGACCCCCAGGTTTTTAGCTGACTATCTGTTAGGTCAACATTTTTTAACGGGATAGCATCGATGTTTTCGATAGGGGTAGAGATAACAGTTGGTGTCCCACAGCTTGCCATAAGTATTGATGAGGCAATTGCTACAATAATTTTATTAGATTTGGGAATCATTGGATTTTTTTGTTTAATTAAATATTTCATGACTGGTAAAAACTTCTTTAAGACGAACCCCTTTTTCGGTATGTTGTACGGTTATTATTTCATTATGTGCATCGTGTTCCAAAAACAAGTACCAACCATTTGTTGCAGCTGTTTCAAGAAACAGTTTTTTTTCATCTAGTGTTAATAGTGGTCTTGTATCATACCCCATTACATACGGTAGTGGCACATGACCAGCAGTAGGCAGTAAATCTGCCATAAAAACAATTGTTTTTTCTTTGTACTCTATATGTGGGATCATTTGCTTTTCGGTATGTCCGTTTGCAAATAGTACGCCAAAACCTAATTCAGAACTTTTTTGAAATGCTTGGTTTGTTCTGGAAACAAAATGTAAGTGTCCGCTTTCCTGAATAGGCAGGATATTTTCTTTCAAAAAAGATGCTTTTTCACGAGCGTTGGGTTCTACTGCCCATTGCCAGTGTTCTTCGTTGCTCCATATTTTAGCATTTTTAAATGCTAATTCATAACCGGTTTTGTTAGCGTTTCGTTGTACTACTCCACCACAATGATCAAAATGAAGATGGGTAACAAAAACATCGGTGATATCATCCCTGTGAAACCCGTTTTTTTGTAAAGAAGTATCTAAGCTGTCGTTTCCCCAAAGAGAATAATAGCTAAAAAATTTTTCAGATTGTTTATCTCCCATTCCTGAATCGATAAGAATTAGCCGATCTCCATTTTCTATAAGCAAACATCTTGATGCAATATCAATTTGATTATTAGCGTCTGCAGGATTTGTTTTGTTCCATAACACTTTGGGAACAACTCCAAACATGGCTCCTCCGTCCAGTTTAAAGTTTCCTGCATTTATAGGGTATAAATTCATTTTCTATTACGTTATTAGTACCATTTTTCAGGTAGGTATATTTGAGTCAAAAGGTATGTTGTTCTATAAAATAATTTATTAAACACTATTTATTTATACATACTCTTGTTGCTGTAATTTTATAAAAACTTAAAAATCTTTGCAAAATAGAAAAAAAGGAAGGGATCAAGATTCAATTTTTGGACTTTTTAACAATATTTAATCATATTGTATATCTGATATTACTTTTTCTAATCGGTTTCCGTAGTCTAAAAGAGCTTTAATTTCTTTAATACTGGCCAAACGCTCTTTTCGCATTAACAATAAAGAATTGCCATTACATTCTATATGATAATAAGGGTTACTTTCAAAAAACAATACAAGTTCATTTGTAAAACAAAGACGTATCTTTTCCGGGTTTTCTCCTAAAAGAAAAAATCGTTTAGAAAAATCGGGGTGACCATCTATAGATATGTCTTTAAAACCGGCAAATTTATAAACAAATTCCAAAATTCCTTCTTTGTCCAGAGTAAATTTTGCAAATTCTTTTTTAAGTTGAATGGTAAGAATAGTGGCTCTTACCAAAGTTCTGGCAATAAATTCCCCTTCAGAAAATTCTATATCCATAATTCTAAAAACAGATGCAGGATCATAAATAGAATTGTTTAAATAATTGATTTTTTTAATTTTAAAAAAAAGAAAATTTTGTATTTCTAAAACATCGGTATTTTTTTTAGGATCATAACTCCACGAATAATCGTTGGCAATACTTTGTAAGTCTTCCTGCCTTTTGGTAAGGTTTGATTTGGCTCTTTTTTTAAATATATTAGAAAAAGGAATAAGACTTCGTACTGCCAGTGGGTGTTCTGAGGCGGTACCATGAATATCCAGCCCTGTAATTTCAAAAGACCCCCCTTTTCTTTTAAAAGTTTCCTGATATCCCAACAGGCTTTCTTGTACGGTGTAATCCACAAAGTCACATAATGAAAAATCTATAATGGCATCCTGGTTTTCAGGTATGGTATCCAATCTTTTTTTTAGCGAAGAATAGTTTAAAAAGCTAGAAAAATTTTTTACACTTATAAAATATGTAGAACTGCCACCTTCTTTAAACATTAGTACATTGGGTTTAAAAAGATTTCTGGCAAAAAACACAATACTTTTGTTAAGTACAAAGTGTATAATGATTGTAGTTATAATCCCTATTAAAATTCCTGTAATCAGATTGGTGGTAATTGTTGCAATTATTGTTGCAAAAAAAATGATAAGTTGTTCTTTACCTATTTTTGCAACATCTTTAAGGTTTCCGGGGGCTGCAAGCTTATATCCTGTATATACTAAAATGGCTGCAAGTGCAGTAAGGGGAATTCTTCTAAGTTGATCCTGAAATAAAACCACAAAAAGTATTAGAAAAACCGAATGAAAGAAATTAGAAGATCTGTTACTGCCACCATTGTTAACATTTACAGAACTACGGGCAATTACGGTTACTACATTAAGACCCCCTATAAAACCACTGGCTATAGATGCAATACCTAATGCAGTAAGATCTTTATTTACATTAGACCTTCTTTTTAAAGGATCCAATTTATCTACTGCTTTAATACTTAATAAAGATTCGATGCTAGAAATAAGGGTAATTGCAACTACTACTCCTATAAATTTAGGATCAAAAACCAAAGAAAAATCCGGAGCAGGAAAGTTAGAAAAAACACTATCTGGTATTTGTACCAAAAGTTTTTGATCTATTGGATATGGGTGACTAGAAAAAAACTCATAATAATAACTCAAACTAACCGCTATAATTACAATCCACATAGGTGCTGGTACTAATTGAAAATATTTATTTCTTATTTTACCATAAAAAACCATAATAAACAGGCTTGCAACTCCTACTATTGCTGCTATTGCACTATATTCTGGCTGAAACAACAATAAAATACTTTTTGGAATATTGGATAATAAAGATATGGTATCTCCTTTAATCCCTGTATTAGAAAGCATTACATGAAATTGTTTTGCAAAAATGCTTATCCCAATTGCAGCCAGCATTCCTTGAATTGCCGAAGAAGGGAAAAAATCACTTAGTGTACCAAGTTTTAATTGCCCGATAACAACCATAAGTGCCCCAGAACATATAATGGCTGCTAACGTAAAAATATATCCCTGATAAAGATCACCGTTGGCAAGTGTGGTAATTGCTCCCAATAAAACTACTACTAATCCATTACCAGGACCGGTTATAGTAACATTAGATCCACCAAAAAGACTTACAATAATGCCTCCTACAACTGCTGCAATAACTCCTGATATTGGTGGTGCCTCAGATGCCAATGCCAAACCTAATCCCAAAGGCAATGCAATTAATGAAACTACAAATCCTGAAAAAATATTTTTTGGTAACTGCTTAATAAAATCAGATGTGTTTTTGTTTGTCTCTTTCATTTATCTCATTATTAATACATCTGTTGGTAATTCTGATAAAATATGTTCTAAGTCATGAACAAAAATTCGATCCCAAAACGTGGTTCGGTTAGGAGCGTTCATGATTAACAAATCTGCTGCAACTACTTTTGCGTAATGACCTATAGAATACCCTCTTTTTCCAAAAATAGACTGCGTTTTTATTAAAATACCAGATTTCAGATCTTCTGGTACATCACTCAGGATATGTTGTACTCTTAGATCTTCTTTTTTGGTAATTTGTTCTTTGATTAGAGTATCTTTAAGTAAAGAGTAATCGTCCTCGACCACAATTTTAACTTCCTGACGCGAAATTTCTTCTACAATAGTAAGTTTTTGTGCCCCCAGGTTTTGTGCTACTTCAAAAGAATCCAGAATAGTTTGTTTTGTTTGTTCATCTTTAAGACCATTTACTACAATATGGTTACAAGGCCGTAAATCTTCAGATGGTTTTATTAGTAACAATACAGAACAATGCGCTTTTCGGGTAATTTTTCTGGCGATAGAGCCAATATAAAATTTTAAAAACCCCTCTCTTGGGATTGCACCAAGCATAATTAAATCTGCATTTTTTTTTCTGGCAGTTTCAATAATTACATGTACCGGGTTTCCTTGTTTCCAGATTACACTCACTTTTTCATCATCCTCAGAGAATCCGGAGATGAGGTCTTTGATAATTGTTTCTTTTTTTTTTGTTTTTTCTCCAACATGAACAATGATCATTTTAGAATCAAAAAAATCCACCATTCGCATGGTTTCAAAAATATTGTTTTTCAAATTAGGAGAAAAAGCAACACCAATAAGGATAGTATTAAATTTACGATTTGATAATTCACTCAAAATGTTATTTTCTTTATGGTTTTAAAAGTGGTAGAATATAATTCTAATTTTTGAAACTTTAAAATAATCCCGAATATGGATTGTTGCCACAAACAGATCCTGCTGAAAAAAATATTTGATATTTCAAGAAACAAAAAAAGATCAGTGACTTTGTGATCAAGCTCTTAGGTTGTTGATCGAGTTCTATGCCCTCGATTTTGTATAGAAATAAAAAAGTAGAAGAAAAATAGTTTTTTAGCATACAAGTAGTTAAACGTATAGAGATAGAAGAAGTAAAAATAAAGACACTAAATATATAATCTAATAAGTATTTGTCTAATTATAGTAGTTTATATAATCCGTTTAATTTTCATACTTTTGAAGTTTACTTAACCGAAAAATAAGTACCCGATATGAAAAAACTTATATATGTTGCTGTCTGTATCCTTGCCCTGGGGTTTACTGCATGTGGTAGTGATGATGATAATTTTGATTGTGAAACAGGATTGACTGCTATAAAAGAAAAAGCGTTAAAATATTCTGAAAACGGATCTACAAATAATTGTAGTGAATATAAGAAAACAATAGAGGATTATTTGAATAATAGCTGTACAGAAGATAAAGATTTTATAAAATCATATCTGGGGCAGTTAGAACTATTAGGAGATTGTACTATTGCAGGAAAAATTTGTTTGCTGTGCAAAAATGGTGAGCAGAGAACTTTTATTTGTAGGGGAGAAAATGGAAATGCATTTATACAAGAAAGTAATAATGGGAAAATTACGTTGAGAGATACAGGCGTAACTTTTGACAGATATGTAGAACTTTCTAATTGTGAATAATTAGAGGAGATTTGTCTCGAAAACAAAACATATTTTCAGAAGCATACCTGAGGTTGTTGATTTGACTGTTTTTTTATTTTCTTAGTCTTACCTGTCAAAGCTTGACATCACCCGAAAGGATTCGGGCGATAGCGGCGATAACTTTGCTGCAAAACCTCCCGACTTTGAGTGATTTATGTTATGCTTATTTTTTGATATTTACTACTACCTGTTTTGTTATCTTTTAAATTATCGTTTTTAATTGTTCCGCGAAGTCAGGAGGCTTTGCGGAGCGGGGATTATTATTATTTGTTTAATGTACCATTCCATAATAATTTTCCTGCGCAGGTCAAAAACTTGAATAAAAACAGGGAAACTATATCTATCGGGGTGTTTCAGAACTTCTCTTTTAATGGCTTCCAAGCATTCCTTTGTTCCTCCAAAGCCTATTCTAGAAGCACATATTGCGTCATACCGAAAACAAGAATCGTAGCAAGGCAAAGTATTGTTTTCTTCTATTATACACCTAAAATCGGGATTAATTAATTTTCCTATAATATCTGTACTTATCATCGTATTATAATTTAAAAACTACCAGGCCCCAATCAACTTTCTTTCTTTTTGAGAACTAGAAACGTTATCAGAGCGGTATATGCAGATTATTAATAATCGCAAAAAACAACGGTGGAAGAAACCGAATAGGTAATACCATTTTAACTTTGAAATCGTGGGTATAGAAATTGAATTTATTTTTTAAGTATTCAAGGCAAAAAGCTTGTGCCAGACTTGATCTGGTATCAAGCATAGCTGTAGTTACGGTTATATTTTTTAAGGAAGAGTATATGAAAAAGAAATAATTTATTAGTACTATTTCAAAGTTAAAAAGGTATAATATAAGCGCTGTTATTTTTTTTTAATTAAGGGTAAGCCTCTCTAACAAGATTTAATCTTTATGTAGTTTATCTTTTAATAAGTGTTTTCATTAATTCTGTTAATGTAACTGAAAACGGTAATGCCGAACCACGTCCTTGCTTATATTTTTTAAGCATTGTTATATCCCATAGCTGATTTATTAATTCCTTATCCATAATCTCCTGAACTTTATATACCAAATAATAGTTTTGGGATGGTTTTGTTGGATATCCTTTATCAATCAATGTTTGTTTTGAAAATATACGGGGTCCTGTCTCAATTATTTTTAATAATTTACCTGTTTTAGTTTCGCCTGTTGAATGTAGTAAAATATATTTTGCACCAGTCTCGCCAGGTCCTAATCTTAACGATCCCCGAATACTATCGGCTCTGGCATTATATAACCCACTTTTTATAATCCAATCAAGGCTTTCTTTTTTGTAAAAACCAACCAAAACAAAAGTATCATCAGGAATGAGACTGCGGTTTTCACCATACGTTTCTGGTAATATTTCATTTACCTCATCCTCCTTTTCAGGCTTATTTTTATATACATCGTAAGTTCGATAAGCAATTTTCTCCCTTTGTGAGGCTCTGTTTACAAAGTGGTTGATGATTTCCAGAATAAAATCTTTAAGCTCACTAATCCCATCGTCTGTTTTTGATGGTCGAACCGGAAAAGCTCCCAAACCAGGAATTATTTCATGAAATCCTTTTTTATTTATTGAAGTATTTCCCGGATATAGCACATAAGCTCCCCCTGTTCTTCGAATAGCATCTTTGTATGCATGCATTTTTAATAAATCTGCATTTTTGTATATTCCTTTTCTATTATCTTCTTTTTCTGTATTAATATCTTCTGTTGATTCCTTATTAAGTAAATCAGTAAGATTGGCAATTTTATACTTAGCATCAAAATGAACATGAACAATGAGTTCCTGTGTTTCGGCTTCTTTTTCTGGTATGTTCTCTGGCCAAAAAGATAAAGTATAATCCGGACGCATAGTTGCTGTCCAGCTGCCTGACTCGGGATAATCTTGTTGACCGCTAAATGATCTGTTATAATTAAACCGAATATTTAACTTACGTGTACCTGTATTAAAAACACCTTTTAAAGCTGTATGAATGCCTTGTTTAAGTTGTAGATTAAGGCCATCTGCTGTTTCTTTTATTAATTCTGAAATCTTTACAGGTTCGATATCAAAAATGGATTTAAACAAATCCAGTAATTTAAAAAACAACCAGTATTCATAAAGGGTTGCTATATCTTTTTTACCACCACTATAAATATCATCTCCTCCTTTCCATACCAGTTTTGCAGCAAGGTCAAACATTAGCCAAACACGCAAAATTTCGCGGTAACCTTCTTTACGCTGTAAAACAGGGCTGTTTAATCTTAAAGTTTCGGGACGTGAAATTTCTTTAAAAACAGAATGATGTAAATAGGTTTCCAGTTCCTTTTCTAATAAACCTGATTCGAGAGACAATCTGGATTTTTTGGCAGCTTTTTTATTAATATCAGAACAAAAGTTTAAAAAACTTTCTAAAGCAAATTTTACAAACCTGTTTTCGGGAGTATCAACCATATCTGATTTTCCAATCAAGGTTATTTTACCAGGCAGACTTTGTAAACCATAGTTTTGCAAATAATGATTTTCTGGTAATTGAGTCCGGTTACTGCCTTTAATAAATTCTTTAATATTCGAATTTTTAAAACGTCTTATATTTCTGATATTCTTTTGTTCTGAAATTTCTTTCCATTGTGTTACAGGTGAAGAAACAATTCGATGTACTGATTCTGCAAATTCATCTGTTGCAATTATCGATTTAATAAAGGCAAATTTTTGATAAAGCGTCTCATTATCTTTTTCAAAATCGGTTTCAAAATTATGCGACACTGGTGCGTTGGCCTGCATTAATAAGTCGGTACATTTTTCGGTAATGAATTCAAGCATATCGCGATAATCGTTGCGATAATCTGCTTTTACAGATCTAACCTCAACAAAAGTCTTACCAACTTCTTTGTCTTCTTTTAATATGGGTAACGTTAAGGTCCCAACATAAATATTGGGTGAAATTGTGCCTAAATGCTTTTTTCGGGAATGAGGTTGAACAATCTGGTCTTTTACTAATGTATACTGATTGTCATTTAATTCATAATCATACAAAAAACCTTCTACTAATTGATGTTCTGCTTCTCCGTTTTCTAATGCATCAGATAATACAAACAATGTGTTTTTAACTTTAGCATCGATGGTAAGTAGCAGCCCTTCTTTTATGTGGTCAAGGTTTATATGTACAAATGATTTGGATTCCATATTTAAGCTTCTGCATAACTGGCAAAGCCATTATCAATCGCGCCTTTGTACATTCGGGTAATTTTTTCGAGAGATAATGGATAAATTACGCCATCTGTGTTAAAATCAAAATCCTCTTTTCCAAAAATATTCTTCTCTATGTTTTCAATTTTTGTTTTATCTACACAAAAACCACCTAAAGTAATAAGTACAGGACAAAGCTTACGGCGCGAGCCATGAAGCTTTGGTAAAAGTTTTTGTATTATGGCAATATCAAGCTTTTCGTCTACATCTAAATCAGCATCAATAATTGTTAATTGATTAATAAGGCGTATTATTTCTGAAGCACTTCGATAACCAAATTCAGCTCCAATTTTCTTTAGCTGGTCAAAGAAATTGACCAGCGTTTTATGTACAGTGGTTAAATCTTGTTTTTTAAATTCTCTTTTTTCTGCCATTTTTAGAAAACTTTGCGCCATTGATGCTCCCTGTGTTTTTAGTTTATCCATATCAATGTCTTTTTGACTAACAAAAAAGTTTTCAATTTCATTTTTTGTAACCTTAAATTCTATTGCATTTGCACGGTCGAGTACTTTAGGGCTAAACATATATGTTGTTTCGTCTATATTTACTGTTCCTATAATAAACAGATTAGACGGCAGAGCAAGTTTAGATGGTACACCATTATTTACTGTTTGTTCAGCAAAAAGTGAAATCTCGCTTTTAGATTCCATTACACTTAAAAAATCGGCAAAGTATCGCTCTACGTGGCTAAGATTCATTTCATCCAGAATAAGAAAATAAGGTAGTTCAGGATGTTTACTTGCCTGTATGATTACATCGAGTGCACCATTATCTGGTTTTATATATTCCTCTGGTTTTAATGCATTTGGATATCCCAGCAAAGGCTCACGATTGGTCCAGTCGGCCCCAACAGGAACAATACTATACTGGCTGTCTTCCTGGCAAATCCATTGAACAAAAGCCTGGGCTAATTTTGTTTTTCCTGAACCAGACAGACCCGATAGTATTACAAAAGGTTTAGTAATTAGCGATGATATAAAACGGGTGATTAGCTTAGAATCAAATAATAAGCCAGAATTGTTTAAGCTACCTATAAATTCATTTCTGTTAAACATATGTAATTCCTTAGCTTCAACCTTTTTTTGAACTTTAATGTTTAAATAAAATTCTATTAACTGGTTCAAGTCATTATTAATAGTCTCAACATTTGGAAATTCATTAACATCATATACCTTATATAGGTATGAAGTACCGTACCTATCCGGTTTGCCTAAATCATTTTCATCAAAGTATTCTGAAATCGTTTTTGGATTGTCAATACCCCAATTCTCACTTGGAATATTGGTTTCACTTATGCCATAAGCAAGAATTAATTTATTCAAATCCTTATAAAATAAATAAACGGGATAAATTCCATTGCTTGTAGTATTTGGGGGTTTCAAAAAAGAAATCCATGGTACTCTAGCATTCGCACCTTGCCCAAAACTAACCTTTACGGTTGTCCCTTTGTATTCATTTAAATAATGTTTTGTTTTAAGGCTGTTTGTTTTCGCTTGTTTTATGAAATCATTTAATTGATCCGAATATGTTAAGGAATTGAACATCTTTTTTTTATTTTTATTCCATTCCCATGCACGATAAGACAATTCATAAAAAGGGAAATTTATTTTAGATTTGATATGATTCAATAATGAAATATATTCCGAGTAAGAATTAAAACTTGGATTGATATTCAGTTCTTCCTCAATGAATGGTTTTGTTGGGCCATTTATTGGCAAATAATTTATTGGATTTATGTAAAATAAAGCTTCTGTAAGTTTAATTTTACCTATACTATTTATCTTTAATATATCTTCAAAATCCGCATCAGTTATTTTACCTATAAGTGCTTTTTTAAATAAACCCCACAACCTAGTAATCTCATTATTATTTCTATCATATTTATAAGGAAAAAGCCATACTTTTTGAGCTTGCGCAGAAGGCAATCCTTTTTCATCTGATGGTATTTCTATCTCCAATTTTCTTGCAATTTTCTGAAGAAATTCTAACCTTTTTTTACTACCGTATTTATATATATAACAAAAAAAAGTAAATGGATCTATTTCATTCAATTCAACATTAGGACCCTCAGGACTTATTTTGTCATTAAAAGATTCTATTCCTACAGACTTTAATAAATGAATTAACTCTATTTGCGCGTGCTCCTTGGTTTCTAAATACTTTACTAATTCATTATGAGTATTAACCCAAGTAAAAAAATTATCAGCCATCAGCCCTACTTTGTTGGTACAATTAAATCTTTATATCTATATCCATATTTTAGCAATCTCGGTAAACCTTACATTCTGCTGGTGTTATTTGTTTTGTGCGTAAGCATACCATAATTTTTCTCTAATTTATCCATATAACCCTGTTTGCTTTATTTTTTGTTTTTTGAGGGCTTATTTAATTTTGTTTCAGAAATAAAAAATCTAATTTAACAGTTTAGATTTTATATACGAAGACAAAACCATATACTTAGTATACAATCTCCAAAATTAGCAATCTTTTATACAAAGGTATCTCTGTCGTTAAACTTTTATATACAAATAAACTTAACAAAATATACAGACTTAAAAAATCACTCCACTATAAAAGGTACTTTTTTAGTACTCTTACCTTTACTAATCACCACCTTATAGTTACCTATAGGCAGATAATACTTTCCGTTTTTTCTTTTTGAGATTTCTTCGTCCGGATATTCTTTTTCCAGAATATTTTTTCCTTTTTCGGGTATAGAAAGATCATACGGCACATAGTTTACACCTTTGTCTGCCTTTGCAGAAAACTCTTTAATAACCACATCATCTTTTGTAGTTATTTGTATAGAAACATCACCAGAAGTGTCTGAATAAAAGGCAATGGTAGTCGATGGTTCTATGGTCTCCAACCAAGCACTCCAGGAAACACCCCATTGGTCAGACCATTGTATTTTTGGTATTTCAAAAACATAAAGAGACTTGTTTAAAATCGTAGCATCCAGCAATTGTATTGCTGCTATATTGGTTTTATAAACACTCCTGCCATGAGTGCCTAATAGTAGATCTTTAGCCTCTGGTTGAATTACTATATCATGAACTGCTACATTAGGCAATCCTTTAGAAAAAGCTTGCCATGTGGTTCCTCTATCCAGAGATACATAGGCACCATTATCGGTACCCAAATACAATACATTTTCATTATCAGGATCTTCTTTGATTACATTTATTGCAGATGTTGGCAGGGTACTTCCTATATTTTTCCAGTTTTGCCCATAATCTTCACTTACATATATATAGGGAGTAAAATCATCCCACCGGTAACCGTTTAAGGTAACATATACTCTTTCTTTTTTGTGTGAAGATGCAATTACTCTGGATACCCATAAATCTTTAGGAAAAGAATCCGAGATCTTGCTCCAGCTCCCGCCAGAGTTTTTGGTTACATATACCAATCCATCATCACTACCTGTATATATAAGTCCAAACTGAAAAACAGATTCGGATATAGTACTTAAGGTACCATAGGCTACATTGCCTTTTTTACCACCATTGGTTAGATCGTTAGATATAGCAGTCCAGTCATCCCCCTGATTCATAGATCGCATTAATTTGTTAGCTCCTAAATACAAAATATCCTGATTATGAGAAGACAATAAAATTGGTGTTTGCCAATTAAACCGATAAGGAGATTCGCCCAACTCATGCTTTGGCTGAATGTATACTTGCTTGCTTTTTGCACGATCTATTCTAAAATAATTACCAAACTGAAATCCTGTATATACAATATTAGCATCTCGATTATCTATTTGTACCTGCATACCGTCTCCCCCCATGATACTCTCCCAGGGATACTGTCCTGTTTGGTGCCACGAATCATCTTGTGTTGCATTATGCGCTCCTACCCAAACGCCATTGTCCTGTAATCCACCATATACATTATATGGTTTTTTATGATCTATATTTATAGCATAAAATTGCCCAACACTAGGCTGATTTGCTTTTATCCAGTTTTTACCATCATCATACGAAATATTTAATCCCCCATCATTACCATTTACCAAGTGCTTTGGGTTTTTTGGGTTAATCCATAAAGAGTGATGATCGGCATGTACATTGTTACCGTTAATACTTACAAATGTTTTTCCTGCATCTTTAGATTTTAAAATCGGTACTCCGGATATGTATATATGATCTTTATTGGCAGGACTTACTTGTATTTGGGCAAAGTAATATCCATAACTATAAAATACATCTTCGATATATCCGGTATGGGTTTTCTGCCAGGATACTCCACCATCGTTGCTTCGATATACTTCTGCTCCTATAACGGGGGTATCAAAAAGCATGGCGTTGGCATCTTCAAGATATTTGGCAAGGTCTATTGGTTTTACCGTACCACCACGAACTAATTGCTTCATATTATCTGCACGATATTTTTCCTGAAACCCATTTGTTTTTAAAAATGCATTTAACTTTTTGTCTTCCAGTTTTAAAAATGCTTCTGCAGACATAGTTTTAAAATCCTGTTTGGTTAACCCATTAGATTCTTTTTTTGTGTCTTTTTCTTCTCTTCGGTATTGATTGTCATGCACTGCATATATGGTGTTTTCATCAAAAACAGCCAGACCAATTCTTCCTACTCCATCGCCAGTAGGAAAACCACTACCTTCAATGGATATTTTTTTCCATGTATTTCCTGCATCTACACTTTTATAAATTCCGGATCCGGATCCGGATCCTTCAAAATTCCATGCTTTTCTATCTTTATCCCAGGCAGCAGCATACATAACATTAAAATTGTTTGGTGCAAATGCTACATCTATGATTCCTGTTTGGTTATTAATAAACAAGGTTTTGGACCAGGTTGCTCCTCCGTCTGTAGTTTTATACACGCCCCGTTCTTCGTTAGAAGAATATAAATGCCCGGTTACTCCCACAACTACTTCCTCTTTATTATTAGGATTAATAAGGATTCTACCTATATGGTGTGCATCTGGTAATCCAACATTTTTCCATGTTTTACCATTATCTGTAGATTTTAGAATCCCTGTACCTGCATAAGAGGATCTTGAGGAGTTATTCTCACCAGTTCCTACCCAAAGGATATTATTTTTCCAATCTACAGCAATATCCCCAACGTTAATAGTTTCTGCTGTATCCAGTACTGGTTCAAAAGTAGTTCCGTTATTTGTAGTGTGCCATAATCCTCCTGTAGCATATCCCACATAAAACTCTGTGGTATTGTCGGGATTTACATCTGCATCTACAACACGACCACTCATTACAGCAGGACCAATGTTATGGAATGGTACATTTTTTACCAGTGAAGAGGCTTCCATTTGTTTCTTGTTCAACAAACCTTGTATAACCATATCTGCATTAGTAGCAGTGGGGTGCTGAGAAAAAACAATAGAAGAATATAGTAATAAAACTAAAAAGGAAGTACAAATTTTCATTTTTTGGTGGTGTTTAGTGATAAAACGAGCCCCTAATTTAAGGGTATATAACAAATTATATCCGGCTTTTTAAAATAATAAAATAGGATGAATGTAGATATTGTTATGCCAAACACCAAAATTTTTAGATATTGTTTAACAATACATCCTTTTGGCTTTAGTATTTTTGAACAGAATTACTGCTTTTAACCTGTTTTGGGTTACGGCAGACATCTATAGTTTTACAAATCAACACTCTCAAAACAGTCTGACAAAGTATACTATTTTGATTTGGAGCAAGCTTTGAGAAAAAAACTCTCTATAAGGGATTAAACAACATATCATATTATGAAATACCACCAAATTGATAAAAACCTCTTTATCAAGAACCGTAAAAATTTTGTTGCGCAAATGAAACCTAATAGCATTGCTGTATTTAACAGCAATGATATATACCCTGTTAGTGCCGATAGTACTATGCCTTTTGAACAACACAGGGATATTTTTTATTTAAGCGGTGTAGATCAGGAAGAAAGTATATTGCTGCTTTTTCCTGATGCCCCCAAAGAAAAACACCGTGAAATTTTATTTCTAAAAGAAACCAATGAGCATATCGCAATTTGGGAAGGTGAAAAACTAACCAAAGAACGTGCTTTTGAGGTTTCGGGGATTACTACTGTATATTGGTTAGAGGATCTGGAAAAGATTTTTTTTGAAATAATGACCCAATGCGAAACTGTATATGTAAATACGAATGAGCATTACCGATCTAATGTAGAAACCGAAACTCGTGAGGATCGTTTTACAAAATGGTGGAAAGCTAAATATCCTGCACATACCGTTGCAAAAAGCAATCCTATATTACAACGGTTACGCTCTGTAAAAGATCCTATAGAAATTGATCTGATACAAAATGCCTGTAATATTACCGAAAAAGGGTTTCGCAGACTTCTGGGTTTTGTTAAACCAGGGGTTTGGGAGTATAATATCGAAGCAGAGTTATTACACGAATTTATAAATAACAGATCCAAAGGTTTTGCTTACACTCCTATTATCGCCAGTGGTAACAATGCCAATGTACTGCACTATATAGAAAACAACCAACAGTGTAAAGCAGGGGATTTAATCCTTATGGATGTAGCCGCAGAGTATGCTAATTACTCTAGTGATTTATCCCGTACCATCCCGGTATCTGGTAGGTATACCAAACGCCAGAGAGAGGTGTATGATGCAGTGCTTAGGGTTAAAAACGAAGCTACAAAATTATTGGTTCCCGGTACCATCTGGGCAGATTATCATGTAGAGGTTGGTAAAATTATGACTTCAGAGCTGTTAGATTTAGGGCTTTTGGATAAAGCCGATGTACAAAATGAAGATCCGGAATGGCCTGCATATAAAAAATACTTTATGCATGGTACTTCTCACCATATTGGATTAGATACGCATGATTATGGGATTCTTACAGAGCCTATGCAAGCTAATATGGTATTTACGGTAGAGCCGGGAATTTATATCCCCGATGAAGGATTTGGGATTAGATTAGAGGATGATGTCGTGGTACAGGAAAAAGGAGAACCTTTTAATTTAATGGGCAATATCCCTATCCAAGCAGAGGAGATTGAAGATATTATGAATACATAAAAGGATTTAATCCCCATAAGCCTATTTCAAAAACAAAATTTATTTTCAAAAACATACCTCGTGAGCTTGTCACGGGGTTGTTTGTTTTATTCAGGCAAAAATTGCATAAAAAACTCATGGGCATCCTCGTTAACTATATCAAAACCAACCCCTTGATACAAGTGCCTTGCAGGATTTTGTTTTAATACTTTTAATGTCAAATTTTTCTTATAAGTTTTAGAAACAGCTATTAACTTATTAACAATACTTTTTCCTATTCCTAAACCCTGATAATCCGGTAGTATTTGCAATTGTAATATCTCTATAGTGTTTTTGGTTTCAATGTATTTTAAAACACCAATTTTTTGGTTGGACGTACATATCAAATATGCATTTTCATAATTAAAATTTACTCTGGATATATGTTGTTCTTCAGACAGGTAAAGCCCTGCTTTTTCCAGATGCTCTGTCATGGTGGTTTTTCTTAAATGAATCAAAAAGTTTTTATCCGATTCTTCTGCCTTTACTAGTTTTAATTTCTCCATTATAGAAGGGATTACAGGTTTTATATAAAGAAGTAGCTTAATGTGTTTTTTATAAACGCACCTTTTTAACTTACTTTTCTAAAATACAATTTTTAAAACTAAAAAGATTGTAATAAAGAGAAAATACAAGGACAGAAACACTCTTATTTTTAGTTTATTTCTATATAATCCTTATATCAATGAGTTTTTGTTAACTGATTTTCAGCTACATATATTTTTTTTTAATTTTCATTACGTGTTACTCCTTTTAGGTTCGTCATATAGACAAATAAACAAATAAATACTTTGTTTTTTTTGAAAGAACTATGAGAAGAACAATTATAAAAAAGATAGCTATGGTATAAATAAATCAATAACCCCAAAGTAAGCTCACGAGGTACATTTCCAAAAATATGTTTTGTTTTTTGAGAAAACCCAGGGGCATCAACCCTCGATGAGGGATTAAAAAAAACTTTTAAAAAACAGAAAACAAATAATTCTTGCCTTATAGGGATTTCTATTGGGCTTTAACAAAAACAATTTAAAAATGAAAAAAGTATATCTGATTATTGCAGTAATTTTATTTGCTTCTTGTGAGCATGAATCATCAACAATTTTAGAACCTAACGAACTTGTATACCAGGATTTATTAGTGCGTTATGAATATCTGCCTAATGACAAAACAAGAACCATTGCGCAAGCTACTTTTAGAAGAAAAGATAAATCCGGAGTACGATTAAAGTTAGAAAACGAAAAATCTATTTTGTTCAACAAAGAGGGATATAAAAGCTTTTCTACTATTTTTGATTATTTCTATACATGGGAGTATGATGGAATCATCCAAAAAGGAGAATTTAATTTCATTAAAGATAAAGATAGAAGGTTTGTTAATGCCATTTCCCATTCAGAGATTGTTGCAACAAAAATACCTTCTTCTTTTACTAAAGTTAAAATAGATAAAAATAATGAATTGTTATGGGAAGGAAGCCCCCTTAAACAAGGAGAAAATATTCAACTATACTTTAAACAAGGAGAAGAAACAGGAGGATCTTCCTTTGTTTCTACTGAAGGAGCTAAAAAAATAGAATTCGGCGAAATAATTTTAGACAAACTAAAAAAAGGAAAAGCAGTACTATATCTTAAACGAAGCACTGTTCTGGATTCAAATAAAATAGAATCCGACGGAAAGAACAATGTAAAAAGAACAGTAGAAATAGTTGTTACAAAAGAAATAGAAATTGAATAATAACCAAAAACGAGATTCTTTTTAGTTTCTGAGATTATTTATCGATGTTAAGCGTTAATAGCCAGAGTAATATTACTCTGGCTATTAACGTTTTGTAGTATATGAATTACTTGGATCGATCCTCGGCTTTGGGCACTATTTTTTTAGAGGTTTTATCTTCCTCGGCAAGTTTTTGCATTACTTCTTCTATAGCTCTGTCCAGTTGCACATCTATGCCTTGTGCATCTTTGCCCGGATTTTCGGGGATATGAATATCCGGTTCTACACCGTGTCCTTCTGCAAACCAGGTTCCATCGGGATTATACATTCTAAACGTAGGTACTGTTACACTTCCGCCATCGATTAATTCTGGGGCTCCAGAGATCCCTATAAGCCCTCCCCAGGTTCTGGTACCGATTAGCGGACCAATTTTTCGTTTCTTAAAGTAATCGGGGAAAGCATCACCGCCACTACCGCTCCAGCCATTAATAAGCATTGCTTTTGGACCATAGTGTCCTCTTGGTGGCCATGCCCAGTCTTCTCCATCCCGAACTTTATAATAACTTAATAATGGTCGGTTTAATAGCTCTACAAATCTATCCGGAATTTGTCCTCCATTATTAAACCGCTCATCGATTATCAATCCATCTTTATGATGTTGTGCATAAAACATTCTAACCAACTCTTCCTGCCCGTCTATTCCTGTACTTGGCACATAAATATATCCAATTTTTCCTCCGGATTTTTGATCTACATACTTTCGCATATTCTCTATCCATGCAAGATTTCTAAGTCGTTCTTCGCTTTTTAAAGGTTGTACGAGATATTTCTTACTGTTTTTTCCATCCGGGGTTTTACTTACTTCAATTTCAATAGTTTGTTCTGCTTTTCCTTCTAATGCTGCAAAAGGATCTTTGTAATCGGTAAGATCTATTCCATTAATACGTAGTATGTAATCTCCTTCATCTACTAAAACACCTGGTTTTCTAAGCGGTGATTTTACTTCGGTATCCCATGGGGCAGGAGTTATGATTTTTTTAATTCTATATTTTCCTTGGTGCATTTCCCAATCGACACCAAGATATCCAGAGGATTTATTAGAACTTCTTTCTATATCTCCGCCACCTCTGTAGGTGTGTGATGCATTTAGTTCTGCTATAAGTGCCCCTGTAATTTTATTAAGGTCGTTTCTGCTTGCTGCGAATTCGATTAATGGTTCATATTTTTCCTTCATAGCTTCCCAATCTACTCCATGCATATTTTTATCATAGAAAAAATCTCTTTCCAAACGCCAGGTATCGGTGAAAATCTGTCGCCATTCTTCTTTTGGATTAACGGTCATTTCCATTTTAGAGGTATCTACAGGGTCTTTTATAGATTGATCTTTTGCTACTTCGATAATCCCCATTTTTTCTCCACTAAATACTAGTATACTATTTTTATCAAAGGATAATTCATAATTTTCTACATCTTCCAGAATTGTATTTTCTTCATCTTCTTTAAAATCATAATATTTTAAAACCGATTTTTCGTCTTTAGATCCGCTTCGGGGGGCTTTTAAGAAAATGATTTTGTCTTTAGCGGCAGATAATCTGCCGCCGTTTCCTAACTCTACGGGCAAAATAATCATTCTGGATTCTATACCATCAAAATCAATGGTTACTGGTTCTGCATCTTTAGAGTCCTCCTCTTTGTCTTCTTTTTTCTCTTTATCTTTTTTGCTGTCTTTCTTTTTTTCTTCATCTATAGCAACTTCATCATTTTTTAACTCGATAGGATGCACTGCTTCTTTGGTAAGAGGCAGTATAGCAATTTTGGTAGAGTTTGGATATGTCCAGCTATTATCATAATCACTATATACCGGCTCAAAAGCTCTGTTTGTAGTACAATAAATATACTTATTATCTGCAGAAAACACAGGGTTTGCCTCGTCATAAAAAGCAGAGGTTATAATATTCTTTTTCTTTTTCTCCAGATCATATATAACAATATGTTGATTTCCGTTTTTATGAGAATTTGCGTACGTTATAAATTTGCTATCACCAGACCAATTTGCAGAGAACCCCATTAAACCACCTTGAAATAGTTGGATTTCTTTATCTATGGTAGTTATAGAGTTATTGGTAATATCTGCTAATTTTATCTGCATTTCCTGATCTACAAAAACTAATTTTTTACTATCGGGAGACCAGAACAATTGGTATCTAAATCCGGGTCCTTGTTGTCCTATCTGTTTTTCTGAGTTATCTTTTAGATCCCGTATCCTTAGCTCATACTCTCCTGTTTTATCGCTCCAAAAGGCAATATATCTTCCATTAGGAGACCAACTTGGGTAACGTTCTGCAATACCACTGGTACGGGTTAAATTGGTAGTAATTCCATCTTTTTTAGGTACAGAAAATATTTCTCCTCTGGCACCAACAACAATGCGGTTGCCATCTGGTGCAATACCAACGCTTTGAATATATTTTTCTACGTTCTTTACCGTAGGTTTTAAGGCAATAAAATCCCCGGTAGCATTTATAAATATCTCCTTTGTGGTTTTTGTAGTAAGATCCAAAAGGTATAATGTGCCTCCTGCTTCAAATACTATTTCAGATTTTCCTATAGAAGGACGTTCTATATCAAACTCCTTAAAAAACGTTATTTGTTCGTGTTGTTTGGATTGCAGATTATATTTCCAGATATTAAATTTTTTGGCAGCATCTTTATCCGATAGATAATAAAGATCTTCATTGTGCCACATCGGCAATTCGTCGTTACTATCGTTGTTGGTGATGTTTTCTGAAGTTAGAGTTTTGGTATTAAAAAGATAAATGTCTGAAGCCATCCCTCCTCGGTATCGTTTCCAGTTTCTGTTTAGTCGGGACTTATCGGTCATTGCAATTAGATCACCATTTTGGTATATATCTAATTCTTCTACTTTATTTATTGGTATTCTTGCAGGCAACCCTCCATCGACTGATATTTTAAATGCTTTTGAAAAACGATCTTTTTCGCTTTCCATGTCTGAGGTGTAAAATAAAAACTTTCCGTCGGCAGTCCATCCTTTTATATCATCAAACATTCCGTGAGTAGTGATACGTTTAGGAATACCCCCGGTAACTGGTATGGTATAGATATCCTGGTTACCATCGTAATTAGCATTAAAAGCTATTGTTTTTCCGTCTGGAGAAAATTTGCCCATCGTTTCCCGACCTTCTTTGGTAGTTAAACGATGTGCTGTACCACCTTGTTTGTTTACCACCCACAGATCATCTGCATACGTAAAACAGATGTGCGAATCAGAAACATCCGGGTACTGTATCATTTTTGCAGGTAACTGGGCATAATTTGTCCTTGGTAGTGCATAAAACAGGACAAATAGCATTATAATTTTTGTAAGAGTTTTCATAACATAAAAAAGTTAAATATTTGTTTTTGTGATTGATGATGAAATCAAAAATAAGATAATCCTATTTTGGTTTTATATATTTTTTAGTCATTAACCTCTTGTTAACATTCATAGTCTTAATTATCTAAGTAAAGAGAATGATATATTTAGACTAAAAAGTAAAGTTTGATTTCGCACAGGAACTATACATTCTTTAAACATCTAAGTTATCTATTCCATGATTAAGTGTCGATAAATTCGATAAAATAAAGCGCAAGCTATTGTCAGTGATAATCAAAATAGGATTCTTACCTTTCAAATAACCTGATACATTGTTAATGTTATTATCTTGGATCAACCCTAACTAACAGTCAAAACTGATGTTGCATGAAATTAGTTATATTATATTGGGTATTTCAGGTATATTCCCTATATTAATAATACAATAACAAATGTATTTACTAGTATCAATTATTTAGACTAAATCTAAATTACTGTTAATTGTTTAAGGTTTAACTAAATGTATGGCACGTATATTGTAGTTTTGTAGCCGAAAAAGTATTATATATTCTAATACTTTTTAAAATAACAAACCTAATAAACTATAAATCATGGCAAAACCTATTAAAGAAACACCTTTTCTTTTTGGTAAAGATGCCAAAGACTTTGTTAGAGAAAACAGAGACGTTGTGAAAGCATCTGAAAAAGAAAAACAGGAAATTACCGCAAGTTACGAAGCATTAAAAGAAATCGCCCAATTTGCTATTTAAAGAATTTAAGTTAATCAGATTGAAATCTGACACCAATATTTTGCCGTTCGATTGTGGAAACACAGATTTGAACGGCTTTCTTTTTGATGATGCAAAAAATTATGCGAATCAATTATTAGCCACTACGTTTATTATACAATCAGAAAACGAAACCGTAGCATACTTTAATTATCTTAATGATAAAATATCTCATACTGAAATCGGAAATAGAGATACTTTTCTTAATAGAATATCCTCTTTATTACCTCAGGGAAAAGATGGTTATACAAGTTATCCCGCTGTAAAAATTGGTAGGCTAGCTGTATCCGAAAGATTTAAGGGTAATGGGTACGGTAGAGAGATAATTAATTTTACCAAAGCTCTTTTCGTGGATAATAATAGAACAGGCTGTAAGTTTATAACAGTTGATGCCTATAGAGAATCCTTAGATTTCTATATGAAGAATGGATTCAAATATTTATCCAGTAGAGATAAAAAATCAGATACCAGATTAATGTATTATAATTTAGAAGTTTTAAGTTAACTATCTTCTTTAGGATTCTAATCCCCTTTTTTTAAGTTTAGATATATGTTGTACTACTTTGTTTCCTAACAGTTTTTATCATATTAAAATTTTTAAATCTGCACCGTTTCTTAGTTACAATCTTTATAATATCAGTATTTTAAGGATTCAATAATTAAAAAAAGAGGGCATTTATAAAATTTAGTTTCGTTTTTTGGGTTTTATAATAGACAAGTATTCTGTATGTATTAGGATCTATTTTGAAAAAGCTAAAAGCATCCTGTATATTTGTACTCTACCCCTGCAATAAAGTTCGTATGAAAAGGATTTTTTTAGTAGCTTTTTTGTTTTTTTTAATAGTAAAAACTTTTGCTCAAGAAAAGCCAAAAATAAAATATCTGGATTCTATTCAAGTAGACTTAAAACGGTCTTTAGATAGTATCTTAAAAAATACTACCAATGATCTAAACATAATAGTGTTAAAACAGAAACTAAAAGAGATCACCCCCCCAAAACCAAAAAAAGAACATATTGGCTGGAAAAACAAAGCACATTTTTCTTTATTATTTAATCAATCTGCTTTTAATTTTGATTGGCAAGGAGGAGGAACCTCTAATGTTGCTGGTAATGTTGCATTAAACTACGAGTTTAATTATAAAAAAAACAGCCTGACCTGGGATAATAAGATTATAACAGATTACGGAGTTACTTTTTTAAAAGAGGAAGATTTTCCTCGTAAAACCAATGACAGGATTGAGTTTAACTCCAGATTAGGACAAAGAATTGGCAACGGTTTCTGGAACTACTCTTTGTTTGTTAATTTTAGATCTCAATTCGATAAAGGGTATCGGTTTAGTAAAGATCCGGATACCGAAGAAACCGTAAGGACCGAAGAAACCCACTTTTTTTCTCCTGCATTTATACAAACAGGCCCCGGGTTATTGTGGAAAAAAAGTGATGATCTGCATATCAATATAGCACCAGTTACCGCTCGTATGATATTTGTAGACAAAGAGTTTACCAATGTAACAGATTATGCAGACGGTGATTATTTTGGAGTAGACGCAGGAGAAAGTACGCGATTCGAGTTTGGAGGATCTTTGGCTGCTTATGGTAAATTTACAATATTAAAAAATATAGTTATAGAAAACCTGTTAAATGTATACTCTAACTATATTGAAGATCCTGAAAACATAGATGTTGATTATACATTAAATATGAATCTTTTGGTAAATAAATATATTACTGGCAGCTTTGTTTTTCAGGCAATTTATGATGACAATGCTGCCAGTGGTTTTCAGATACGAGAAGTAATAGGGCTAGGTCTTAAGTACGAGTTTTAATCTACATTGTAGAGTTTACTTCTGCCATGCTCTGCCTCGCAAAAACAAAATATATTTTGAAAAACATACTTCGTAAGAGTCTGCCAAGGTTATAGTCTCCTTATTCTTCCATTATTTCGGGGTACAAAAAGTTGTTATAAGGAAAACGTGTTATATGTATGTCTCTTACTTCTTTATATACACGTTCCTTAAAGTCCTCTATGTTTTCCTTATTTATTGCGGATATAAACAAAGCATTGTCACCGATTCTGTTCATCCAGGTTTGTTTCCATTCTTCCAGGGTATAGTGTGCCTCTGTTTTTTGGGTAGTTAGATCATCGTTATCTATAGTTTCATGCTCATAGGCATCGATTTTGTTAAATACCATAATAGTGGGTTTATCTCTGGATTCGATTTCTCCCAGAATTTTATTTACCGATTCTATATGATCTTCAAATTGCGAATGAGCAATATCCACTACATGCAACAATAGATCAGCTTCTCTGACCTCATCCAGGGTGCTTTTAAAACTTTCTACCAATTGTGTGGGTAATTTTCTGATAAACCCTACGGTGTCACTAAGTAAAAAAGGGAGGTTACCAATAACTACTTTTCTTACGGTAGTATCCAAAGTAGCAAAAAGTTTATTTTCTGCAAAAACATCACTCTTGGCAATCACGTTCATCAAAGTAGATTTGCCCACATTGGTATATCCTACCAGAGCAACTCTAACCAATTGCCCTCGATTACTACGTTGGGTAGCCATTTGTTTGTCTATAACCAGTAATTTTTTCTTAAGCAACGAAATACGATCCCTAACAATACGGCGGTCTGTTTCTATTTCGGTTTCTCCGGGACCACGCATACCAATACCACCCCGTTGTCTTTCCAAATGCGTCCATAAACCTGTTAGCCTTGGCAATAGATACTGGTATTGTGCAAGCTCTACCTGGGTTCGTGCATAACTGGTTTGTGCCCGTTGCGCAAAAATATCCAAAATCAAATTAGTACGGTCTATGATCTTAGTCTTGAGGGTACGTTCTATATTTCGTAATTGTGCAGGGGATAATTCATCATCAAAAACAACTGTTCCTATATCGTTCTGCTCTACATATAACCGTATCTCTTCTAACTTTCCTGTTCCCAAAAAAGTTTTAGAGTTGGGGATATCCAATTTTTGGGTAAATCGTTTTACCACTTCTCCTCCTGCAGTGTAGGTAAGAAATTCTAACTCATCCAAAAACTCAGTAAGCTTATCCTCATCCTGATATTTGGTTACAATACCTATCAAGATTGTTTTTTCGTATGCTATTTCTTTTTGTTCTAACATTAGCTACCTAATCTTCTATACGTTATTTTACTATATTGTACCCAACGCTGTTTAGTTAAGATAATAAAGATATTCAGATATCCGATAGAGATTTGTCAAAATGTAATTAAAAACATTCATTTTACTGGTTTTTGACAAGCCCGGGCAGATAATCCAAAATCGTAACTAAATAACATCGATATTGTGCCTTTAAACATGTATACAAAAATACAATAATAATATTATGCAAGAGTCTACAATCTGGTAGGTTTCTTGTAAAAAGAAATGTTATGACAAACAAATTTTATTTTCATAAAAAACAAACCAACAAATATACTATAGCGTTTTATAATTTAGAGAATTTATTTGATACTAAGGATGATCCAAACACATTAGACGATGATTTTTTACCGGATTCGGAAAAACAGTGGAATCGCAAACGGTATGAAAAAAAAATAGAAAAACTTGGAACAGCTATTTCTAATATTGGTTTTTTAAAGGCCAGAAAATCCCCTGTCTTGGTAGGTATTGCCGAAGTCGAAAATTTGGCGGTAATAAAAGATTTGGTTGCCTCTAAGCATTTAAAACAAAAAGAGTATGGTATTGTACATTATGACTCTCCAGACGAGCGGGGTATTGATGTTGCTTTGTTATATCAAAAACAATATTTTGAGGTTACAGACTCTAAGGCTATCCCGCTTTTGGTAGATAATGAGGGCGGTATTAGGGATTATACCCGGGATATATTATGGGTAACAGGACTTTTAAATAACGAAAAAGTACATATTTTGGTAAATCATTGGCCATCCAGAAGGAATGGGGACGAACTAACCTCGTACAAACGTATTATTGCTGCAAAAAAGAACAGGGAGATTATCGACCAAATTACTACAAAAAACCCGGAAGCAAAAATTATTGTAATGGGGGATTTTAATGATGATCCTTATAGCGAGAGTGTTAAAGAGCATTTGGTACAGCACGATCTTTTTAACCCTATGGAGCGGTTACTTACCCGATACAGAGGGACTACAAATTATAAAAGCCAATGGAATTTATTCGACCAGATTATTTTTAGCCATAGTTTTCATAAATACGAAAAAGGAAAACACAGTTTTTCGGACGCTTCGATTTTTGATGAAGACTTTTTAAAAATATACAAAGGCAGGTATAAAGGCAACCCCTTTAGAACCTATGCAGGTAAAAAATATACTGGCGGGTACAGTGATCATTTTCCTGTGTATGTACAGTTAAAATGGAATAAAGAGGAATAAAAGCTTGATACCAGATCTAATTTGGCATCAAGCTTTTATTTTAAACCAGAGTAAAAAAGAACATCGTTTTACAGTAAGTTTAAACGATACAGGATACTACTGCTGTATCGTTTGGTCGGTTTCTTCAACCGTTGTTTTTGCGATTGCTAATAATCTGCATATACCGTTCAGATAAGGTTTCCTGTTCTCTTTTTAGTAGGGTATAGGTATCCTTTTTATCAATTCGGCATATCTTAAAATAGCCTCAGGTTTGATCGCCGTAAACGAAATTTTATCATAGGTGCTATACGGTTACTGTATAAGGCGCTAAACCTTTGGTTGGTTACTTTTAAGTGTTTTGCCCAATTTTGTAACCCTATTCTTTATACTGCCGCTTTTAATCAGGGTTCTGTTTCCAGATCATTCACAAAGTTGTGTATAATAGCACTTGCAGACTCATCGTTCATACGGGCAATGTCATTAAGTTACCCTGTATCTTTTTGAGGATTAAATATCTGTAAAAGCAAAATACCCCTTTACTTCCATCATGGATTCCTGCCTGCGCTGGAATGACAGGCAGAAAGCATTGTTTTTTGGTTATTCTATCATTCCGGAAATTTATCCATCCCGTTGAAGAACGGAACTGGAATCCACCATTAACAAACTTTAAATTAATAGTCTAAATCCTTAACTTAAGAACATTGATAATCCGGGTTTAATTACCTTTTATTTCTATATCATCTATATGATATCGTGTTGTTGCCCTTGGATCGCCACCAATATATCGGAAACCTATACGAACGGTGCTCTCTATACAAGATAAACCAATGGGGCCTGCTGGTATAAAATTTCCAAAAGAGTTTAATGGTCCTCTGGGTATTGTAACATCTAGTTTTATCCAGGAGGTGTTTTTTGGGTTTTCAATAAAATTTTTAGTAATAAAAACTTCAAGGATATTACCATTATCATAACCAGCTTGTAAAGCAAAATTTAAAACTGCAGAAGATGCCGAACTTAAGTCAATTTCCGGGGTTATTAACCAAACTTCGTACAAACTTTCTTTAGAATTAAATCCTGTAACCTGTGCATATTGATTGTTGGCAAAATCTCCTATTTTATAAGCCAGCTTACCTCCTGCTACATTACTATTGATCCATCCTGCATCTTCCAGATCCCTAATTTTAAGATCGGTAAAATTTTCTTTAAATAAAAACGTGGATCCCCCAACAGCCACAGGGCATTCTAAAACTATAGGGTCGCATCTGGTTTCGTTATCAAACAGCAATTTTGTTGGGTCATTAAGTACTAAGTTATAAGTGTTTCCTAAAAAGTTTTTGGTTACTATCCCTTCAAAACTTCCTTGTTTTCCTGATAACTTTAGTCCTTTAAAATCTGAAAATGTACTTGTACTTAGTACTATTGTTCTTCCTGTTGTACAACTTTCTAAAATACGCTCTCCGTCGTATTTATCATTTGCTTCTGCTGCAAAAGTGAAGGGGTTGTCTGGTAAAACCAGATTTTTGGTAAACTGAAGATTATTTACTTTTACATATAGATTTAGTAGTTTATCTGTAATATCTTCCAGTGTAATTTCTAAAGGTATAATGTTTGCTAATTTTGTAGATCGTATCACTGTTTCATTTAAAGAAAATGAAGGAATTGCGCTAATACTATTCCTTTCTAAAATTCCCAAGGTTGGTACTCCATTTTCTATTCCAATAGATAGACTGTTAAGCTTAATATACACTTTTCTTCCAAACTCGTATGTTGTAAATAAAGGGTTATCGTCTATTAGTACTCTTATTCCTGAGGAAGGATTGGTTTCTTTATCCTGAATAACTAATTCTTTAAAAAAATTACTCGCTTTATCACTGGATACTACATATCCTTCCATAAAACTATCTGTGTTTTCAAAAACTACTTTAGCATTTTTTCCTTCATTTTCTAGTGCTTTATTCAAAATACCAAGTATTGCGTCTATAGTAATGATAGTACCTTTAATCTCTGGTTCTTCTATCACCAATTCGGGTGTTTTAAAATCTTCTTCGGGCGAGCACATACTGGTTATAATTGCTAAAGCAAATAGACTAAAAATTTTATTTATCTTCTTTACATTCATTGTATACTATTATATTGTTTTTAAACTTAGGTATGGGATATTTTTATCAGAATCGTATATAAACATTAAGGTAGTACGAAGTGCCAAATCCATAAAAATATTTGGACCCATATACAGAGGTATTTCGTTTAGATTCTTCTAATGCCAATCTATAATTAGCATTTCTTGCCTGCTCAAAACCTCCTGTTCTGTATTTTTGATTTAAAACATTAGAAATAGAAGCAAAAAAGCCAACATAATATTTTTTGATCCTCCATGAAGTGCCACCAATTGCGTTTACTAAGAAATAATCTTCGAATTGCTCTTGTTTTAAAAGATGGTTTGCAACTTTTTCATCATAATCATTAAAAGGCAAGTCGTCCTTATCTTTATAAAAGTTAGATGTTCTTGCAAATGGACTTATGTCACTATAGGCATTAGAAAAATAATTGGTAGTAATACCAAACCACCAAAAATCCGGATCTCGATATTCAAAACCTAATTGCGCAGCATTTTGCGGACCTCCTGCAATTCGGTATCCTTTTAATGTTGATTTTCCAAAATCTCTTGTTCCTTGAAAATCTAAAAAAGCTTCACTAGTACTTGTCAAAATTAAATCTGGGTTATTTGTATACGTAAAATATCCTATAGCAGCGGCTCCTTTAATTTTTATTGTGGGTGTAATTTGATATTCTGCTCCAAATTCACCGCCTATATACGATGTGTCTATATTGGTTAACAGTTCTTGCACAAATCCTGTATCGGATCCGGATATAGCTTGGGTAAAGAAAAAAGAAGTATTTGTTGCATCTTGTATTTGGGTATAATACCCAGTAATTCTGGCTTTTGCCTTTGGAGAACGAAAAATATAACTGGCATCTACAGATTGTATCTTTTCACTCTCCTGAGTCCTCCCAATCAAGTCTGCAACACTACTATTATTTTGTCTTGCATTGTTAAAAGTATTACGAATTGTAGGAGCTTTATTAGCATATATACCCTGTAGCTTTATAAAATTATGCCCATTAATAGTAAGGGTTGTACCTGCTTTTATTCCATAATTTGAAAAATTAATAGTTTCGCTTTTTCCAAAAGAAGCTTTTCCGGGAAAATAACCGTTTTCAAACAAACCGTTTCTTTGATACGTTGTTTGAGAAACAGTTCCTGCAAGAAAAAAAGAAATCCTATTAAATGTAAATTGTCCTTGTGCAAAACCATCGATTTTAGAAGCCTCTATTTCATAATTATAATCATACTTGTCTCCTAGCCCTACAATACGATTAGGGGTACGCAAGTCACTTTGTGCTCTATCTATTAATTGTGCTCCTGTAAATCGTTTGTTAGAAAATGCAAAGACATCTATATCTAAAAAACCAGTGCCGCCCAAAAGGTCTTTTACTTCAGCAAAGTTTTCACTTTTTAAATTTTTATAATTAATAGCCGCATTTAGTGTAATATGAGGATTCAGGACACTGTTTACTATTATATTTCCTGTTACTTGGGTATCTGCCGTTTTATCTTCATATACCATATAAGTAGCGTTACTACCTTGTTTTGCATTTTGTTTGTTGGTTTGTATTAGGCTTTCCCAATCTATCTGCCCATCATTCCTTAAATTTTGTTGGGCTAAAAATGCATTTTGATACTCTAGCGGTGTTGGATCGGGGTTTTGCAAAAAAGAACTTGGCAAATTGTCTGGATGCACGGGATTAGTATCTGCACTTCTACCTCCCCCAATATATGTTTGTTGTCCATTAGTATCTAATACCAAATCACTACCACCAGTATCTATCCTGCTATTGGCTATTTCTCCTTTTTGAAAGGCAATATTTGTATTTAACCTAGTGTTTTTGGTAATATTCCAATAATGATTTAATAAAATCACAGGTTCTTCTATTTTTCGCTCTCTGGAGTTTCTTATTTTTCCGTTCTGCACTCCCCAATTAGGATTGTATTGGTTTCCTTTAAGATCATAAACTTCTTTGGTGATTGCGGTAGATCTTCCTCTGCGATTTGGGGTATAAAAACCAGTAAAATTTATACTATGGCTTTTTCCTATTTGTTTTTCGACAGAGGCAAAAACCGAATTAGCATCATATAATGTTCCTTCTATAAATCCTTCTTTTCCGTATCTTCTGGACAAGGATAAGGAATAGGCCCATCCTTTTAAAGTGTTTCCAGAATTATAGGTTCCTATTACTCTTCCTTGATAACTACGATTGGACATTGCATAGGATATTTTGCCCCCTTTGCGATATTGCGATGCCCTCATAATAATATTGGATGTTCCTAAAAGATCTCCAAAAGCATATTCGTTTTCTGAAATTCCTGAAGAGAATTCCTGATTGCGTTGTACATCATTTAATCCTCCCCAGTTGCTCCATTGAGGTTTTCCAGAATCTAGTTTATTCATTTCGATTCCGTTAATTAAAACTTTTCCGTTTTCATTTCCCAGACCTCTGATTCGAAAAAAGGTAGCACTAAAATCAAAAGCTGCAGCATTAAGAAATATGTCTCGTGTAGATTGAAGCAATGGTGCTATACTAAAAAACGCATCGTTATCCTCATCTAATTCTTCTTGAGTAAGACTAATTATTCCTATTTCCTCCTGATCTTGGCTAAAATCATACTGTAAAGTGATTTTTTTAAGATCTAATATTTCTCCTTGATTAATAACAATAGGAAAACGTTTGGTTATAAAACCTTGCTTTGTTATTATAAGAATTTGCTCACCCAAGGGCAAATTCATCAAATTAAAAGTAAATTCTCCAAAACTATTTGTGCTGGTAGTAATGTTAGCGCCTTTAATAGCTATAGTTACCTTCTCCAGGTTTTCTTCTGTAATTGCATCTATAATTTTTCCTTGTAGTTCTGTGTGTTGCGCATATATACCAACTGTACTATAAAACAAAATAAATAGAATCTTTTTAGGGTCTAAAAAATGATAAGCCATCTCTATAATTTGTGTGTAACTAAAATGAATTGAGCTACTTGTTAATAAGTTACAAGTATAAAGTATATTAGTTTCATTTTTTAACACCGAAATAATTAATCTTTGTATTTATTAATTATTTTTAAAAAGATCTTATGATATTAAGAAGTGTATTTACATTGGTTATCTCATTAATAACATCGGTTGTTATTTCTCAAGAAAAAAAAGAATATAAAATTCATACTGTGGCATTTTATAACCTCGAAAATCTTTTTGATACAGAGGACGACCCTATTACTTTTGATGATGACAGAACGCCCAAGGGGAAAGATCATTGGACCCAAGAGGTATATACCCATAAAGTAAAAAATATGGCTAAAGTAATCTCTGAAATAGGAATGGATCTTACTAAAAATTCTCCCGTTATTATAGGTGTTGCTGAGGTTGAAAACAGAAAAGTATTAGAAGATCTTGCTAATGAAAACAGCCTTAAAGCCAACGATTATGGTATTGTTCATTTTGATTCTCCCGATCGTAGAGGTATTGATGTTGCTCTGCTATATCAAAAAAAATTATTTAAAGTAAAAAGTTCTAAAAAACATACATTAATACTGTATGATCAAGATACTAATACCAGAGTATACACCAGAGATCAATTATTAGTGAGTGGCTATCTGGACGGCGACCTGATCCATATTATTGTAAATCATTGGCCGTCCAGACGAGGCGGAGAAGCCAAAAGTAGATATAAACGAGAAAAAGCAGCTACTCTGAATAAAAAAATTATAGACTCTTTATTTGCTATAGATCCATACTCTAAAATTATAATAATGGGGGATCTTAATGACAACCCAAATAATATAAGTGTCAAAAAAATATTAAATGCAAAATCCTCTAAAAAGGAGTTGGTTATAAAAGGATTGTATAATCCTATGGCAAGATTGGTTAAAAAAGGTATTGGTTCTCTTGCCTGGCAAGACCGGTGGAGTTTATTTGACCAAATTATTGTTTCTAAATCTTTTTTAGATAAAGATTACTCTTCTTATAGATATTATAAAGCAGGTATATATAATGCAGCGTATTTAATTACACCCGATGGTAAATATAAGGGATATCCTTTTCGTAGTTTTTCTAACGGATCGTATACAAAAGGATATAGCGATCATTTTCCTGTATATATAACCTTGATTAAACAAAAAAAGTAATCCAAATAGCGTATGTTCCTTATAAAAGACTAAATTTTCAGTTAAAAACAAATTTGCCAAAAGATTATCTTTTAATTACTTAATATGTTAATCCCTTTGTTGTTGTTAAACCGCCTGTTACAAGATCCGTATGGTAGGCGGTACTTCGAGTAAACTCGGCAGAATTTTGTAAGGTGCACTTAGTTATCTATGGCGGAGACATTTACACAACTCTTAAAAATTCTATTTCGGTTTCCTTATCTCTTCAATTTGTTTTTCAATTTGGATTTTATGTCGCTTGATTTCAGAATTAACTATCCTAATGATCTCTTCTTCAGTTAAATTTTCATTATACGCCTTTTCAAAATGTAGTTGATTGTTATAACCAAAAACTTGATATTTTGTATAGTCAAATTTAAACTCAATCCAAGAATTATGGTTTGATTCTTGAAATCCTTTTTGATTAAATGCAATATATTTAAATTCAGGTTTTATAGAGTCTGTATCGTCTCTTATGTTTTTTCTTGCGATTTCTAAAGCTCTGTCTTTATTTGAGGTATTTGATCCATTATTTACCCGCAAGTAAAACCGATTTTTAATATAAAACTTCTCAAACTTTTCTCCCTTATCCATAAAAACTATAGTTAAAGGCACGATTGAATTATCGAATATGTTGAGTATGGATTCTTTATTTTTAGATATGTCTATTGGTTGTGAAATTGATTTTAGCTTTTGTTCCAATAAACTAATTTCCTTATCAATGTCATCAGGGTCTTCTATGTTCTCTCCTCTAGCTCCTTTAATCATAATTTCAAGAGAATGCACAAGATTTTTTCCAATGTACTCAATGAAAGGTTCTAAAATTCCTGCATCTGCTTGACGTAAGACACTAAAATAATTCATTTTATCTTCTGTCTTAATTATTACTGGTGGAAAGCCGTATCGCAAAAGAATAAAATTCATGAGAATTCTTGCAGTTCGGCCGTTTCCGTCATCAAAAGGGTGAACCCTAATAAATTTGTAGTGGAATTCAGATGCAACCAAAACTGGATTAAAATCGGTTTTATCAATTTTTTCTCTATACCAATCCATCAAATCTCTCATTAATGCAGGTGTTTCTTCAGGATTTGCAAATCTGAAAATCTCCCCATTTTTAGTTTTTACGTGATTTGGACTTGATTTATATTTACCAATTTCAATTCGCTTTTTTGTGGGTGTACCATCAGGTGCTATAGCATCAACTTCATAAGGTTCTTTCAATATTAGTTTGTGAAGTTCCCTTATAAAGTTTTCTGTTAGTGGACGGTCTTGTTTAATAATATCCAGAACCCATTTTACAGCCTCATCGTGCCCAGATATTTCAAAATGGTCTTTTAAAGGTTTTCCTTGAGCCGTAATTCCAAATAAAATTAGTGCTTTTGTTTCTCCGTATGTTAAGGAGTTTCCCTCTAAATGATTTGAGTGATAATTCCAATCTAATCTAAATTTTTGCATTATTCTCAATTCATCTTCTTTGCTTAAAGGTTTCAAAGAATCCAAATCGGTTTTTAATTCCAATGCCTTTTCTATATTATTCATTGCGTTTTTTGATTTTATGGGCAACAACCATATACATTCAATCAAGCACATTGCCAGAACATAAAGGTAATAATAACCCTGTAATCTATACAAAAAAGAAAAACATAAAATACACCACTCCAAATCGGAAGACTTTGTGCAGTAAGGTTATTCCATAAAACTTTAATGTTTTGAAATAACGTATTCTTATGATTTTTTAATGGCATCTAAGATTTAGTATAAACGGTATTAAAACGACTGTTTATATCTTGCTAAGAGTTGAGTTAATTGCTAAAGCCATATTTTCTAAAGGTTAAATTTATTCTTGGCTTTTTATATTTTGGATTTAGAGGGAGACTATGTTCATATCTTTCCTGGCAATGTTTTCCCATAATTATTAAACTACCATTTTCTAACGTATGGGAAACTTCCACTTTGGTTTCTTTTTCTCTAAACTTGAATTCTCTTTCCTGACCCAAACTTATTGATGGAATGATTGATGTATCGCCAAAGGCAACATAATCTGAATGAAAATCTACTCCAGAGTTACCATCCGGATAAAATATTAGAACGCACACTTCGAATTTTTGATTTGTAAAATCTTCAATTCTTTTTTTTAGCTTTTTCAATTTATTAGTCCATCCCCTTGTTGGCCCCCAATGTTGTTCAGGAAATATATTCTCAGCCAGAAGATTTTGGTCTAAAAACATAATTTTTTTGAAATTTACTTTATGCGTTATCTTATCCTTAGTTTTAGGATTAAAGTTTGTTTTTTTAACAATATCATTTAATTCAAAAAATAGCTCCTCGACATCTATTAATTCTAAAAAATTACTAAAGTATTCAACTTCACTATTTAAAGGTAGTTTCATCTTAATTAGAGGTTTTAATCCACATTGTGGAGTTTATAGCTAAATTAATATGAAATAACATTAATCTTTCTAGTAAAAAATCGAATTTCTACGTTAAAAATACTCGTCATAGCTTTGGTATGATTTGTAGGAAACATATTTTTAAGGATATAAAAGAACAGCTTAAAATAAATCGTTTTATAAGAAATTAGAGGCTTGTGCAATGGCTACCGGTGTTAGCTACAGTTTGAAATGGTCTCTTTTATAGACTCATAATCGTTTTGTAATCGACCACCAAGTTGGTTTATAAATTCAAGTATAATCATTAGTTCTTCCAGCTTTCCTTGTTGCATAGCATCAGCAGACTTGTTTATTTCAATTTGGACTCTTCGTTGTAAATTATACAAGCTTTCGAGCTCGTATAGACATTCGTAGTTGAATTCACTTGTAACGTTTAAGGTAGTAGTCGTTTTCCAGGCTATTTCAGTCAATGTTGGAATTTCCAAATTTATACGAGTTACTCCTCTATAATGATATATTCCATTATCAATAGCTATTGAGTCTTTTACTCTAAAGTAATCTGGATATTTATTATTGAGTAATTTCAGTTGTTTTGGATTTGCAATAATTGCTGCAGTATTCCCATCATATAAATTCTTAAAATCCCGATACGCATTTATAATTTGATGGCTATTAATTAAAACAGAATCGATTTCTATTTTATTATTTTTTATTTCTTCTGTGATTTTGATTATTGCGACTTTTTTTTCTTCATTTATTTTTTTTGAAGTATTCCAATTGTTAAACCAAATGGCAAGATTAATACCAATAAAGAGTAATAGAATTTCTCCAAAAATGTATTTTAAATTCAGTTTTCTATTTAGTTTAAAAAATCGCATATATTATTTTAATGTAAATTTCAGCTATTAGAGTTGCGTGGTTTAGCGGTTAATTTGGCAAGTACACACCAAACTGGAAATCCTCGCACATTTTTGTAAGTGGACTTGTACTAGCAATTAATTTTATACGGTGTTGGCTGTTTTTTTTTTATTTCAATACTACTTCCAGCTATCACTTTCCACTCATTATTAAATGATTTCCAAATTCGTATTATCTTATATTTTCCATCAAGAGAATAATCATAATAGGTTCCTTTCATATCAATAATCACAGAAACAATTGCATTATCTCCAATCAGGTTTATTTTCTGTTTTGAAGATTTAATTTTGTCAATCCTCATATTTCCTGAGCTATATGTTGCCATATCCATAGCCTTGGTTATAGTTTGTCCATTAGGAATATTGAAAAATAATTTTTCGTGTAATAATTCGTCCAGTTTTTTAACATCACAATTTTTCATTGCGTTTAAAAGTTCTTTCTCAACTTTTATTATGGCATCATTTTCTACTGATTCAGTTGTAATCATTCTGGATTTTTATTTTGTTGTTTTTAATAATAGCTAACGGCAAATATATGAATCGGAGTAAGGCGAGTATACCTTAACCAATCGATCTATCTGCGCATTTTTATTTCTTGTTTAATTTATAAAAATTTAGCGCCATTGCAAAAAGGAAATAACCTTTTGATTGGTACCACATTTTAATCTGATTTCATATATAATGTGTGTGTAGTTCTATTTTTCATCAATAATAATTTCTTCAACTTCTTCAACCTCGTATCGATCAAAATCTCTTTCGTCCCAATATTTATTATTTTCGAATAATTCAAGTACTCGAATTGTCTTTGGAATATTAGTATAATCTTTTAAAACAAAATTGAAATAAAAATAACAATCACAACTCGTTATAGGATATTCTCTATCTATTAATTGTGGTTTATCTAATTCAATAAGTAATATGTCATTTTGTTCGGTAATATTTTTTAAATATGCTTTTCTCCAAGAACAGTTTACTATATAACCTAATCTAACATTTAGATTACCATTTTGAATTGTGTTTTTTCGAATCCCTACAGAATCGATTCCACAATCATTTTGACAATCAGAAACCTTAAATCGTTCAATTTTTTCAATAAGAGGTAATTCTTTTCGTTTTGAACAACCAACAATTAAAAATGAAAGAAAAAATATTATAACAAATATCCTCATATTTACTGTTCTGTGAAATTCAAACTATTTTCTATACTGTATTTATTTTTAATTATTTAAAATTTGGTTCTTTACTCTACTTTTCCGCTTTCTTCCTGTTAGCTTAGGGAATTAACGAGATATTTAGGGATTACATACAACATTATAGGATTAAATCAAATATGACTATGGCTTACATGATTTAATCCGCTGTTGTAACAATGTTATAATAGCAATTGTTATTATTTTTCAAACACAAAGGTACTAATAACCAGTAAAAAATTTTAAGGATATAAAACATCCTGTGCTTTATAGTATAGCCCGGATTTAAAAAAGAAGAGCATAACATAAATCGCTCCAAGTCCGTAGAATTTGCGCAGCAAGGTAATAAATCGTTTTATAATAAATTATAGGCTTGTGCAACGGTTACCATTGTTATTATGTGCAGGCTTTTATTTGTCTCCTGTTTTAAACTCAATCAAATATGGTTTCAATGGAATACTTTTCTCTGTCCTAAAGTTGTTTGTTATATATATTTGATATTTTTTATTTGGTTCTAGTTCTATCGGAATTGTCCAGGATTGATTATCATCTGACCATTGTCTTCCATTCAATGTTCCTTTTGGAAATGCATCTTGTCCCAATTCTCCAAAGTCTACACCAGTATTGTATCCATTTAAGGGTTGAGAAAATTCTATTGTAATTTCTTTGGTTGTCGGACTTACATTTTGGCTTTTGTTCTCAAATTGCTTGATGCCAACAACTGATGGTCTTTTCTTCTCAAACGATTGATAAAGACTGTCAAGTGGCTTGCTAAAATACATTGACTTTTTAATAAAATCTTCAACTTCCGATTCATTGGTATAATCTAACTCAATCATTGTTTTAATGGCATCTGCCTTATTATCAGATTGATTATAATAGCTTTCGCAAATCTGATACCCGACATAATAGCCTAAATCTCTCATTCCAAATTCGTTTGGTGCATTACCATCTAACCACTTGTATAGATTGTTTGGATAAAACATCTCGGTTTCAAATACTTCGCGTATTCTTTCGGCATTTTTCTTACCAAATTCAATTTGAGGATTAGGTGATTTTTTTTCAAGTGCTTTTGATGCAATAAACTCCGCAACACCTTCATATAGTGTCAGTGATAGAATATTAAAAACTCTTAGGTTTTGTTGAGTATGAACATATTCGTGGATATTTAGAAATATAAGATGTTTACTTGGGTTGGTAGCAAAATGTAATTTTAAGTGTGATAAGCTCTCTGGAAATTCAATTGTTTCTGTTGTGCTGTCCGCCAATGATATTTCAGAACCTATAAGAACCAAACTATCAATTGTTGTTCCTCCTGTGCGAAAAGCCCCAATTGTGAAATAGATTTTTGCAGGCTTTAATTTAGGATATATTGCTTTGAACTTTTTTATTCCATCCTCCAATTCAGAGTTGATTTTACTTACCTTTAAGGTGTTTTCTCTGATTGAATGCCAAAACTTTGGATAGTTATTTATTGAATTGATATAATCTTCTGGTGTATAGTTTCTTGCTTGTCGAATCCCTTCTAAACCTACGGTTCCTTTTTGAAAATATAGACTGTCAAGATATTTATATTGAAGTACAGAGTCTTGGGTTGCTGTGATTCTATCATATGCATTCCAAAAATTTGTAATGTCAGATGTGATAACATTTTGATTTAGTTCTTTTCCACTCTGACAATTTGTTAGCACTAATATTGTAATTAATAAAATCAGTGTATTTTTTATCATTGAATTTTGTGTTTTGATCTACTTGCACATAACAATATCATAATAACAACTGGACATATTCCTCAAACATAAAGATACTAATAACCAGCAAAAAAGCGAGACAATTTTGTCTGGCTTTGGCAAAATTTGTGCTAAAAGCACTTTTAAAGATATAAAACATCTTACGCTTTATAGTATAGCCCGGATTTAAAAAAGAAGAGCATAACATAAATCACTTCAAGTTGGGAGATTTTGTGTAGGAAGGGGAGATAAAGTACTCTAAAAACATGGTTCTTCTTTTTTTAAACTCTTGCCAATTCTCTCGATTCCCCCCTTATTTGCAAATCCCGGATCAGTCAACAAGACATATAGCGTTGGCCTATCGGCACGCCATATACTTAGTTATTCTATACAGTTATTCTATCCCAAACTTCCCTTTCATTTCCCTTAATATTAGTTTAGGGTCATAACCATAACCGTTTTTAAAGACCAATTCAACATTTCTTATATCCTTTTCGATATTTCCCTCAATAACAACAAAATCTGCTTTTTTACCTTTTTCTACAGTCCCAATTTCAGAGTTAGAAAGTACTTTCGCACCATTACTTGTCATAATTTTAATTACCTCCTCGGTTTTAAATCCTGCTTCTTTAAGCAATTCAAAATTTCGCTGGTCACCAAAACCAGGCAGGACGTGCCTACCAGCATCTACACCTGCTGTTAATGTTCCGCCCATTTTAAAAAACTGATATTCAAAATCCATAATTCGTTTAAGCCTTTTTTCTCTTAAGTCATTGTCAGAATTAATACTGTCATATTGCTTTCTTCTTTCTTGATATTGCGCAACTAAAAATGGCAACATTACATCTAATGTGCGTTTGTCTGCAAAGGCTCTTTTGGGAATACTTGCTTCATAAATAGCCAAAGTTGATGTTAGAAACACATTTTTGTCAATCATAAGTTGATGAAGTTGTCTTACTTTTTCACTATTAATTATTATCTCATCAATATATTCTCTTGAACCGTCACAAATTCCGAATGTTTTATTTCTTCTAAAATCACTTGTGCTATTTAGTCCGTGTTCAATTCCGTCTATTCCTAAATTTGTTGCTTGTTCAAAAGTAATTGAACATAAATGTCCTGTTACTTTAGCATTGTGCTTATGAGCTTCATTAATTATAATTTCTAAATCGTTTGGGATTGTATTTCGATATACTTTGAACCAACGTACTCCTTTTTTTGTCCAATATTGAATAGTGTCTTTAATATGTTTTGCATCACGTGGAATAATCATATTTGGATTACCTCCTTTTCCAGTAAAATAAGGACCACTTGTTACTATGTTAGGTCCAATAATTTGTCCTTTCTCAATTTTATTTGACAATTCTATTTCCTCTTCTGGTGATGCAGAACCGCAAGTTTGGATTGTTGTTACTCCTGATGCTAAATAAAGTTTTGATGCTGTTTCTCCTATGAATGGAAATTGTGGAATATGAAGATGGTTGTGAACGCCAACAATTCCAGGAATAATGGTTTTCCCCTTTAGATTTATTATTGTTGTATTTTCAGGGATGTCAATTTCCGAACTTTTCCCAATTGATTGAAAATAACCGTTTACAACAATCAATGTTTGGTTTTCTTTAGCTGAATTTCCTTTTCCGTCAAAAACTGTGGCATTCGTTAATACAATAATATTGGAATTATATTTTACATATTTAAGTGTGTTTTGGTTTAGTTCAGTCCTTTTTTGGGTAAAATTGATATCTGAATTCAGAACAATAAGTTCCGATTTAGAATTTTGCTTGCAACTTAAAATAGTTACAATTAGAAGTATGAATGTTAAATGTTTCAATGAAGTTTTTTTATAATTGCATAGAACTAATGTTATATAATTACCAAGGTAACTATATTTCTTAATATCTGTTTATATAGCTACCTTACTAACTATACATTTAGAACAGAAAGGTACTAATAACCAGCAAAAAGAGGATGTCTAAAAAGTATATTTTAGAATTTACTGTCACATTGATCGGAGTGGAAATATATTGATTTTTAAAGATAATTACCTCTCGACTCCGCTCGAGATGACAGAAGAATTGACTTTTTAGACACCCTCCTGATACAATTTGTATTAAAAGCACTTTTAAGGATATAAAATATCTTACACTTTATAGTATAGCCCAGATTTTAAAAAGCATAAAGTGAATCACTCTAATTCGGGAGACTTTGTGTAGTAAGGGAGGATTAATATTCGTCGGAAAATGTAAATTTATTTATGTGGATTAATAAGCGATCTAAAGCATTTTCTTTTAGTGTGTTTTTAGCATAATTTTTGTCACTTAAATGAGACTCGTAAACAAAAGTAATTAAATGACATCTAGCTTGACTGAAGTCCTTGTTGCTTGGTCGTTGAAGCATTTCGCTTGTTATTTCAAATGTAAACTTATCTATAAAGTTCGTTGAAGAAGTTATCATAACACAAACATACCCTTCTTCAACATCATAAACATCGTCGTTAGAAATTATAATTGCTGGATGTGGTATGGAGTTATCTACCTTAGGAAAATCAAAATATACTTCTATAATATCGCCTCGTTTTAAAGCCATATTATATTAAACTGTTTTTTTATAAAAATGGGAATTCATTTTAATAATTCCTTTTTTAATTGATTCATCAGTCTTTAAAGTTTCTTTTTCTTTATATACAATTTTATGGGTTATTGCCTCAGACTTATAAAGACTCTTCAATAGATACTTAAATTTTGATTTAAGTTCATTGTTGTTATCAAGGAAATTGTGTTCCTGCATTTTCTCATAAATCTTTTCTAAATTTGAGATACTTTGTTTTATTTGAATAAGCATATCATTTGCTGATTCAGTAGATAATTCTTTTAAATGCACATGAGTTCCTTCTACTTTTAATATTGAATCTTCAATAGCAGAATTAAGCTTAGATAACCTCTTTATTAAAAAGCCTTCCATCGATTTTATTAAAAATCGTTTTAATAAAGAACTTTTATTAGCCTCTTTAATTACAGGCTGAGTTATATTGTATATATTTAAGTTAAGAATCATATTTAAAAATATATAATACTTTGTATATATAGAACAATTATACAATAAGCATACCATATAAGTGCTAAAAGTGATGTTAAACGTAGTTTTATACGTATTAATTTAGATTAATTCTAAATTAAAACCAATGAAACGCATTTATTTAATCGATTTATTTTTAAATAAATTACAAATTTTAGATGAATTAATCAAAATATGCTATATCACATCTGCTCAAACAAGCTAAAATAATAGGAATGAAATAAAGTGTTTTTAGTAATCAATAGATCATGGAGTGATATGTTTAGTACTAATAACCAATAAAAAAGCCAGACAATTTTGTCTGGCTTTGATACAATTTGTACTAAAATCACTTTTAAGGATATAAAACATCTTACGCTTTATAGTATAGCCCGGATTTAAAAAAGGAGAGTATAACATAAATCACTTCAAGTTGGGAGATTTTGTGTAGGAAGGGGAGATAAAGTACTCTAAAAACATGGTTCTTCTTTTTTTAAACTCTTGCCAATTCTCTCGATTCCCCCCTTATTTGCAAATCCCGGATCAGTCAACAAGACATATAGCGTTGGCCTATCGGCACGCCATATACTTAGTTATTGGCACACGTATTTATTTTTTTAGTGTGTGTTCCCGTATTCAAAAGTTGAAAAGTCTTTGAAAAGGAGAATGTTCTTATTATCATTCCAAAAAGTGTCAATAATTTTAAATTCTCCTTTCGGAAAACTAATTAAATCTCCTGCTTTAAGAATTACGTCTCCTCCATATTCACAAACACAAAGTTCCCCTTTTACAGTTGTTGCATAAACGGTTACTTTTTCTGAAATCATTTTTAAATCATTATCAGAGATTTTATCATAATCACCTTCAAAGTCATTTAAAACGAATAATTTTAAATTTCTATGTGTATTTTTCGGAGATGATATACTTTCGATTGGCGTAATCACTTCATTCAAATTTTGCTTTGGTCTCCCATTTAAGAAAAGTACAATTCCAATTATAATATAAATATTTGTTCTTTTAACATTTCTTCAATAAGACCTGTTTTTAAGTCTAGCCATTATCAAATGACAAAGAAAAAAACTACAGATGATCAAAAGCCTTGAACAACAACAGCTTAATAAACGTATCTCAGAGCTTGAGAAGCAGCTTAAAGATACAGAAATGAAGGCTATTGCCTATTCTACTATGGTTAATATTGCTGAAAAAGAGTTTAATATTTCTATAAGAAAAAAGTAGAATACCAAACCATCGAAGAAATGAAGAAGCATTATTCTCACATAGGATTAGCCAAGCTATGCGGTTGGTTTGGTATAACTAGACAGGCTTACTATCAAAATAGCTGGAAAACAGCCGATATTAGCATAGAAGAAGAATTGGTCATAAGTGAAGTGACTCGTTCTAAAAAAAGTTTACAGATTCAGCCCACATCGAGAGCCTCCTTACTACGTAAATATTACGAATCCTGAGGTTCTCGAAGGGTGAGCTTGGCGTATCCGAGTCATTAATTTTCTATATGTTTTTGTCAATATGATAATCAATTTGATAGGCGGAAATGTTTTCCGTGCAAGCGGTAAGAGTAAAAAAATATAGTAATTCTTAATGTATTTTAACTTATGGTAAAATGCTTTGGTAACTGCAAGGATTGTAAATCCGCTTATCTGGATCCATTTTATTTATACGTTGATTCTACTTACTGGATTCCGTTTTTTAACGGAATGACAAAATAATCTGAAATGCATTAGTTGGAGTGAAGCGTTTGCTTTTTGTCATCCTATGTTTGTATAGGGTTTAAATTTCAATAATGATTTACTT